>NZ_JBXSQI010000011.1:0-90518 GCF_057063565.1 Gilliamella sp. X-57
AACTCCCCTCAATTGTGAGGTTGCTATTAAATGAGTTTACCAGTCCAGCAGAAGCTAAAGAAAGACTACACCAGCAACAACAATCAGACGAAGCGACGGCGATTAAACGCGAATCCGACCACTTGGTGGATTTTTGTAGTTATCTTGATGCGCTTGATTATCCCAATGGTATGTTTATTGGCAATATGGGAATAATGCCCTTTAACCCCCGAAAATATTTATATCATGCTTATATTGAATACATCCGCAATACAGGTTTAAACAATCCGTTATCACTGACGCAATTTGGCACATCGCTTAATTATGCAATGAAAGAAAACGGTAAAGACTACATGCGTAAAAGAGCAAATAAAGGGATGAGGACCAACGTAGAGCTTAATATCAATACTAGTCAAGATTGGCTACCCAAAGCCGAAGAACCAAAACTTAAAGGAGTATAAAAGAAAATGAAATCATTGAAATCACTTGCTGACGCTATAGCGGAAACTTATGTTAATGAAATGATAGCTAAACAAGGTAATACCATATTTACCTTTGTTAATGATGGCGACACTTACACAGGAACTATCACAAAAGAACAATTATCATCGGGGTTAGTTGAACTAGCACTATTTTGTACAGAAAACGGTAGAAAATCTGACCCATTTCATTTTATCGAAGATATGATTAATTTTTATAGTAAACCTTGGCATATAACCGACTGGGGGAATAGAGCTATAAAAATATATACCGAACAATCATTACTACAAACCCCAACGCGCGTTTATCATTAGGAGATTATTATATGACGACATACTTTCCACGCGACAAAGATTTTACTATTACTTGCAACGTAGAACTAAAAGACTTACTAGAAGCAACTGACAAAGCCAAAAAAGAACTTCAGGAATTAAGTGATAGTGGAGCGAAAGCATCAAAAGGCATAGATAAATTAGAATCCTCAGCAAAAAGCGCAGGTGGAGCACTTGGTAAGCTTACTGCTATTGCCAAAGCTGTATCTGCTGCCCTTGTTTCTAGCACCGTGATTGCATACGCTCAAAGCTGGAACGAGCTAGAAGACCGCATTCAAAACACGGGTGCTACAGCATCACAAACTAAAGACATTTTAGACCAGCTCTTAGCTACTTCTGACCGCAACGGTCGCACAATTGAAGAATCATCAGAGTTATATATTCGCCTTTCAAATTCGATGGGCGAGCTAGGATATAGTACGCAAGGTACGCTATCTTATATTGGCTCAATGTCTGATTTATTGACTATCAATAAAACAAGCACAATAGGCGCAGAATCAGCTATCAATGCCCTTACCAAGGCGCAAATGAAAGGTAAGCTTGCTGGCGTTGATGCGATGACTGTATTTGGGCATATGCCTAGCGTTTTGGGAACATTATCCAATTACCTAAAGAAGAACGCCAAATCAACAAAAGAAGCTGAGAAAATAACAGAGCAATACGTAAGGCAGTTAGCCACTGACGGCAAATTATCTATGCAAACCTTTACCGATGCGCTTATAGATTCTAACGCTGAGCTAGATTCGCTTGCTGATAACATGCGAAATACTGTACAAGACGGTATCAACCGTGTTACCAATAATCTTAAAAAATACTTTGGTGAGCTTAATAACTCAACGGGCGCAACAAAAGTTTTAGTTGATTCGCTTATTTTGATGTCTCAGCATGTTGATATTTTAATGACGGGCGTGGGTGCTTTAGCGGCTATTTATGCGGGTAAATATATCACATCGCTAGCTAGCGTGACTAAACAGAGCGCCGAACAAACAATTGCAAATATTCGACAAGCACAAGCTGAAAAAGTTTTAATTCAAGCCGAAATAGAGCGAATTAGCGAGAACATCAGAGCGTTAGAAGTTCAGAAGCAGAATATTATTCTAGCTCAAACGCATTGTAATAGCTTACGCGCCCAAACATCATTAAATAAACAGCTTATCGCGGTTGAAGCCCAGTTAGCTACAGCAACAAACAAACATGCAGCAGCGCAAACACAGCTAAACACAGCAATAAAAACGACTTCTTTAGCCGCCAATGGTCTAAGGTCTGCTATGGCTTTGTTAGGTGGTCCTGCTGGTGCTGCTATGTTGGCGGCTATGTCGCTGTACCATTTCTATGAAAAGGCAAAAAATGCAAAAGAAGAAGCTGTTGGTTTAACTGGAAAAGTGAAAGCACTTTCTGAACAGCTTAATTCTTTCGCTGATGAAAAATTAGTTGTTATTAAAGATGAAGCTGTCAAAGATATAAAAAATGCACAAGAGCAGTTGAAGTTATTGCGCGTCCAAATGAATTCAACACAAGATATCTTGGATGGTAAAGGCATTTACTCAAATGAAAAACGAATAAATGAAGCTCTTGTCACTAGAAATAAACAGCGTGAACAAGAAAAAGAAATTCTTGACGGAATATTAGCAGCCCAAAAACAAATAGCAGAAGTTGAAGACATACTAGCTTCCCGTATAGGACCAAAGCTTGTAAATAATGGTAAGGAATTAGCAAAAAACTGGGATGACGCATCAAAATCAGAAATTGATAAAAAGCTTGCGAGCATATCCAAAGAGCTTGAAATTGCTAAGTTGAAAGCCAAAGAAAATAGTGAAGCGGCATTTGTCTTGGACGGGCTTTATTCGGCGTTGGGTGATAGAGCTAATGAGTATAGGGAAGACTTAGTGGCGCTGGCACTTGGTCAAACCAACTTTACTAAGTTAACAAATGACCAAGCGGTTGCTTTACAGCCGTTGATAGCAGAATTAAGAGTGTTGTCAGCGGAAAACAATAAAATTAAGGCAAGCAATAAAAAAGGCACAACAAAATCATACGCCGAAGAAGTCAAAGAGCTTAGTGATAAATTGGAAGTTGCTAAACTTGAAGCAAAAGGCATGACTGTTGAAGCTGAATTACTTGCTATCACACAAAAAATGGGCAGTAAAGTTACAGCAAAACAAACAGAAGAGCTTAGAAAGCTAATCGAAACATCGCAAGCATATAAAGCGTTAGGTACTTTACAAAGCCCAATTGAAGCCGAAGAAGATTCATTCAAAAAATCGAAAAAATCACTAGATGTATTACGGAAAGAGGGAGAAATAAAAACTCAAGAAGAATACGACGCTAAGCTTGAACAACTTGAGCGACAACATCAGATAAACATGGCTAAGATTAAGTCTGATGCTGTTGTATCCAAAATTGATGACGCTGTAGCACAAGTAGACCCTGTTCAAGCTCTTAAAAATAAAAACACTAGAAAACTCGCTTTGATTCAAGAGTTTGAAAATCAGAAATGGATTACAGAAGAAAACGCAATAGCATTGCGTGAAGCCGCCAATCATCAGTATGAGCAAAATCGTATCAATGCGCAGTGGGAAATATGGCGAAATCAGAGCGATGCTAACGAGTTTTTGGCGTCATCTCTTGAGGGATTAGCAAGTAGCGCAACAAGTACAATATCAGGCTTAGCGTCAGGTACGATGACAGCAACGCAGGCAATGCAGAACTTTGCTAATGTGATTTTGAACGAGGCTATCGGGTCACTTGTTCAAATGGGTATGCAATACGTCAAGAACGCAATTGTAGCAAAAACGACATCAGCAGCAACAACGGCGGCTCAAGTATCCGAAGCTACGTTATTAGCAGCAGCATATCAACCTGCTGCTATGTATGCATCTATTGCCACGCAGGGCGCAGCAGCAACTACAGGCGCAACATCGTATGCAACAGCTATTGGCTCAATGAAAGCTTTGGGTATAGCTTACGGCGGAGGACGCTTACGAGGCGGTGGCGTTGATGTTGGGAAAGCTTATAGAGTAAATGAAAGTGGAGAACCTGAATTGTTTGTTGCTCATGGAAAGCAGTACATGATACCAAATAAAAATGGTGAAGTTATTCCATCCAATAAATTATCCCGAGGCTCAGCAGGCAGAACAATCATAAATAATATTACGCAAAATATCTCTTTCGGCGAGGGGCAAGACAATAAAGAAGCAGCTAACGAGACAGCTAGAATGCTGAAACAAGCGCTCAGAAGTGTAATTCAAGAAGAACAAAGACCGGGAGGGCTACTAAATCGACGTTGATTTTATAGATGAATTTTCATACCATTAATTAAAATTTTAAAATGGTTGATGGTATGAAAAGAATCTTGATAATTAGTTTAGTTAGCCTTGCTTTATTCGGCTGTGGTGAAGATAAGATTACAAAAGAGTATCTTGTAGGTGATTGGCGCTGTATAGATAACCAGTATCAAAGGCAGAATAGCGGAGCTAATGAAGATTTCGGGAGTTCGGTGTCATCAATTGAGGACACTACAACATTCAGAATAATTAATAATGAACTTTATCAAATAAGCAAAGATAGAGGGAATATTCTTATTGACCTAAGTAAAGCGGATTTATCCAAAGATGAAATATCTGATGCTTATAAAACTCATATTGTGAATACCATAAAGGCAATTGATAAAGATACATTTAAAACAGTACTAATAACAGAAATAAAGAATATTAACAATGACACCAACATTATTGATCTTAGAACGAAACTAGAAACTGTCTGTACAAGAATAAAATAACCTACATTAACCACTGGTGACTAAGAATGGCAATAAAAGTAAAAGGTGTTAGAGGATGCATAAAAGGTTTAGATAACACCGTAAACAACATAATCAAAAATAAAGCAGTTAAAGCGATGCATGCTTCAATAATTGTTGGAGCTAACCAAGCAGCGCTTTACACCCCAATCGACACATCTAACTTAGTTAATTCGCAGTATAGAGAAGTAGTCGTAAATGGTACCCTTATAACTGGGCGAGTTGGCTATACTGCCGCTTATGCCGCGTATGTTGCTGACCCAAACCATCCTATGAAGTTTAAGCGCTCTACCGCTAAAAAGGACTTTTTAAATAAAGGCTTTGAAGATGTTGAAGACCAAATAGTAAACATCTTTAAAAAAGAGCTATTCAGTTAAATTGTAGTGTACACTTGCACACAAATTCTGACAAAGGCTAGCTACTAAGAGCCGAAGCTCCAAGTTAAATATCATGGTTTATTATAAACTATACTTAATTTGTGATTTACTCAATGTTATTTGTTAATAATTTTGATATTTCCCATACCCAACCAAATTCAGGATATCGAGGTTCTCCGATAACTTGCTCGGAAGTTGTGTCAATCCAATGCGTTCCATTGAAATAGACCTCATTTAATTTGTTTGAAAGGTCTACTACTGTCTTTGGGTATATTTCTCCATTACCAGAAAGTACTCCTTGAATAATAGAGTGGTTTCCTCCTTTTACAAAACCAATTTTCATTGGCAAGACAAGCGTTACATCATGATTAATATCTTGTTTAAATTCTCCACATTTGCGATTTTCCTTTCCAATTGAACCAAGATTACAAACTAAGCTAGTAGGATGCCAACCAGTAGGTAAAATAATATCAGAGGCTAGTTTAAGTGAGTGGTGACTTGCTGAATTCGAATGTTGTGTAGAATTAGCTAAGATTTCGTATACTATACTATGTGAACAAAGGAAATCTTGGTATAAATCAATCTCTTTTATTGCATGATGTTCATGCGTTAAATAAGCATTTCTAATGTGTTCTGCTTGAATTGGTTTCATTACTATTTTTATCAAATCATATAAGGCTTCATTCTTTGAAAAACAACATGAGTTTTGATTCACAATCTTATTCACCCACTCCATAAGATTAATAAATTGCTCCTTTTTTAAAGAAGAAATATTTTTTTTGTTAAAAAAATAGATACTCATGTTAACCTCATTTTCATTTATTAGGCATTTTTATGATTAATATTGCTAATATGATTATAAATGAAATAAGTGAACACTTTAAGTGTACACTTGTGAATAGTAAATCATTAAGTGTTCACCGCTCAAACCCTTTTATAATAAGGCTTCAAGCAAGTAGTGAACACCGTGAACACTTTTTTATAAAATTTTATTTTTATGGGGGGGAGGTATAAAAAATCTAAAACATAATTAACGGATACCGCTCACCTAGATAAATTTTTACACCGTCAAAATTCTAAAACCAATTTTTAACCTTTCAATTTGGCAAGATTAAAATACCTAATATTGGGGGGCACTTTTTGTTTTGGGACTATGTTTGGGACTATTTATCTAATAAGAAAAAAATAAAATCCTTTTTCAAAAAGGCTTTAACAAGGTATTTTCAAGTCCCGCCCACGCACCAAATCAATAAACAACAACATTCTTTTAAACCCTAAAAAGCACATCAACCCCAACAATAACAAGCCTTGAAGACTATTTCATTATTCTGTAAGTATCAGTAAGGTTCGTCTACATCCAAAGTTTTTAGTTATATGGTTAGGTATACAAATACAATATATATACCTAAAATTATTACGATCCAAAATACTCTACTATTAATACATTTTTAGTTTAAGGCGCTATTCACAAGAGTAAGAGTAGATTGTATTGGTTAGATACAAGAATGCTCTGTAATTTAAATCAAATTTAGTTAAAAGGTGATAATGGACTTGCGGTTAGTATTAGTTAGTATAGAATTTTCGTAAAGATAACTTCAACATGTAAATAGTCAGGAAATAGAATGTACACTTTAAAAAAATATTTAGCTGGTTTATTGGTGTTTTTTAGTGCATCTTGTTTTTCATTAGAGCACCTTGTCACTTTTGTTTGTACTGGTAATACGGGAAGAAGCCCTATGGCAGAAGCTATCGCTAGTGATTACATAAAAAAACACAATTTTAATATTGTCGTTCAATCCCGAGGTGTCAATGTTGATCCCAAAGAAGTTGTACCCGAAGATGGAACTATTACTGTTTTAAAGTTAAGAGGCATTGATATTTCATCACACAAAGCGACACAATTAACGAAAGAAGATATCGATAAATCAGAATATTTGCTGACCATGACGCAAAAACATAAAGACACGATTTTAAGTGAATATCCTGAAGCTAAAGATAAAGTATTTACATTAGCAGAATTTTCAACAGGCAAAAAGGAAGACCTTTCTGACCCATATAAAAAACCACTGGAAGCCTATACTAAAGTGGAAAGCCAATTAGATGAGTTTTTGCCATTAGCCTTAAATAAAATAGCAAAAGAGTAATATACTATTGAAGTATTAATTGGTATAACAGAATATGTGTATAATTGATAAACCGCCTGAATTGGCGGTTTTTTATATAGATTTGGATATGGTTTATCATACATCAAGAGCTTACTGAAAATACTGAACAAAAAAACGATCACACCTTTAGTTGTCCAAACCCAATTAGTACTTATAAGCTGAATCTGTAATTATATTTTATACTAAAACGTATAGTTACCTGAAACTTTTTTACAAAATATGCCAATGTTTTGCCGACAATGTCGGCAAAACAAATTAAGCAAACCCTCTTAAACCTACCACATGCACATGTTCTTGGTTGTTCATCACTTTACGTACAAGTTTATACGTTGTGCCTTTTTCTGGGCTGATGTTTTCTGGAGCGGCAATGATTAATTGCATTTCTAGCCGTTCGCAAAGCTCAAATAGAGTTGCAATGGATTTGGCATCTAGTCTAGCGGCTTCGTCCAAGAATAATAAACGGCATGGTAAAATGTCTTTATTACGCAGTCGTTTGGATTCTTCTTCCCAACTTTGAATAACCATGAGTAAAATTGACATACCCGTACCAATTGCCTCACCGGTTGATAGCGCACCACTTTCAGCACGTAGCCAACCATCCGCACCACGGTTCACTTCAACATCCATTTCAAGATAATTCCGATAATCCAGCAGTTCTTCACCTATATTTTGTGCAGTTCGTTGTCCCATATCAATATGTGGGTTTAAACGTTGATAAAGTTTAGCTAAAGCTTCTGAAAATGTAATACGATTATTACTAAATAGATCTTGATGTTCGTTTTGCTCATCAGCTAATGCTGATAACAAAGTAGAGTGTGCTTCTCGAACACTAACATTTAAGCGTACGCCATTGACTTGACCGAATGATACCGCTTGTAAACCTTGATTAAGCATACGTATACGATTTTGCTCTCGCTGTATAGTTTTACGGATAATATTGGACACGCTCTTTGAACTAATTGCCAGCTGCTGTTCACGCGATGTGAGTTCTTCCGTTAAGCGTGACAATTCAATTTCCATCTGTTCGATCGCTTCAATAGGGTCATCTGTTTTCACAATATCTTGGCGAATTCGTTCGCGTAAATGTGCGTAAACTGCGATATAGAATTGAATTTTACGTTCTGGACGTTTTGGATCTTCTGATAATCTTAAAACATCCCGTAGATGTTCATTGTCATTAACTGCCAAGCGTAACGAACCCAATGCCTTATCCGACATAGAACGTAGCTCATCAGCACTTAAGTAAGCAAGTTCTCGGCGATGTAGTCGACGTTCAACACTATTTTCTTTAACCAACCTTAATACTAAACACCATCCTGCTTTCGCTTGTACTACCTGTTCGCGAAGTTGTTTATAATCACGCAGTGTTTGAGTTAAGCGTTTTTGCATCTGTGCCATTTCGCTTTCACACATAATCAGTTGTTTTTCAAGCGATGTACAATGTTGACGGTTATTATTTAATTTTTGATGGATTTCATCACGGCGCAATCGCGCTCGTTCTTCTGTGATCGCGTCCGCTTTTACGCCAATTTGTTCGATCTCTTTTTGTAGTTCATGCAACATATCACGCTTAGTTTCAAATGCACTTTTGAGCGAGGCAAGCGTTTGGTTATATTGATTATATTTATCTTGATATTGTTGCATTTGACTACGCGCTTCAGATCTTTGCGCTTCAACCACTTCTAATCTAGCCCGCAATTTTTCATTTAAATCACTATTTTCACTCAACATGCCAGCCGAATCTTCATAACTAAAGTGAGCTCGGCGTTGTATGACTTCAGTTAACGCAAAGACTTGTTGGCGAATCGTTTGTTGCTGTGCTTTGACCATGTTGTAATGTTCACGAAGCGATTCATTTTGTTCAGGATCACTTTGTAATACTGCCACAATCGGTTCAAGTTCTGAAACGGTATTACAATTACGGTTAACATATTGCACAGAATCTTGCGCTTCAGCTAATTGTTCACGTAATTCATCAACCCGATCCGCTAAATCTTCATCTGCAAGCAAGTGCATCTGAGCAGCAAGCTTATTAACAGTAGCTAATTGCTCTTTGCAATTAATAACTTGCTGTTGGTTTTGCTGATCAATACTTTCTTGAGATGATAATTGACGTTCAATTTCGGTGCGTCTTGTCGCTAATTTTTGCGCTTCCGCTTCAGGGTCGATATCAAAAGCAACCGCAAGATATTGACCTATAAATTGTCCAACATTTTGCTCAATGCGTTGTAATTTTTGTAAATCAAATGAAATTGTTGCATAACGTTCATGTAATTCATCACGTTCAATCGATAGTTTTTCAAGATGCACTTCACGCGCTGCTCGACCAAATAGTGGTACACTTGGAAAACTTGAAAATCGCCATTGGCGATCGCCTGTTTTGACTAGTACGGATTTATTCATCTCTTCACAATCAAAAACGCTATCATCAAATGATGAAGGATCACCTTCAATAAAGTAGATATCTTCAGGATAATCTTCATCACTTGCAGTAAGGCTTTCTAATTGCTGTTTAACTAATGATAAGTCTGGTACAACGATAGCTTGCCTTGCTGGACCATAGAGCGCTGAAAAGTAAGGCGCATCATCAATGGTTACGTCTTCATAAATTTCAGAAAGTAATACACCGTTGAAGCGTTCAGACAATGCAGATAAACGACCATCATCAACACCACTAGGTTGGTTAAGTTGCTCAATTTGGACATCTAATTGATTACGTCTAAAGCTAATTTGATCTCGTTCAGTAACTAATATTCGCTCTCTTTCAAGCAACTTTTGCATATGTTGAGTCACGGCTTGACTGTTATTAAACGTTTCACCGGTTTGTTCTTGCAAAGCAATTAACGCATCTTGAGCTTTTAACCATAATGGTGCTTTTTGGTGATAATCAGTAATTTTCGATTGAATCTGCTCAAGTTCTTGCCTAAATTCAATACGCTTTTCGCTTGATTCGTTAGCCCGCTCCGCATTCTCATCTAGTTGGGATTCGATCTCTTGTTTTAATTCGTCAAGCTCATCATAATTAATTTGTCGTCCAATACGTTTACAAAACTGTGTTAGTAATGATTCTGCTTCTTTTTGCTCAAAAAAGCGTTGTTCTAGTTCATCAAGTTGTAGCTGTAAATGTTGCGCTTGTTCAGCTTGATAACATTGTGATGGCCATTTTCTTAATGCTTCTTTCGCTGCAACAAAGGCATCACTACGTGTCACATCACCAACTAATTTAATCACCAATTGATAAGCCCGATCAAATTGATTAATGGCTGCATCAGATACACTTAATTTTTGTTCAAGTTCAAGAACTTGTTCGGTGATCTCTTTTTGCTTTTCATCAAACACAGCAAAGTGATCTTCGATATTGCTAATACCTAGTTTTGGTAGCTGACATAATGACTGCGCATTTTTTAGTGCCTGTAAAGCCTGTTGGTATTGAATTGCTCGTGTTTGTTGAACATCAAGTGCTTGCTGATAATCCGCCAACTGAGTTTTGATTTCATCGACTTCTTGCTCTGTTTCGTTAACCTGATCACGATAAACTTGGTACTGTTCATTCGCTTCAAGTACCACTTCGTTTTGTTCTTCAAGCTTTAAATTTAAGTCATCTAAATCTGCTTGATAGCGGTCGATTTTTTCTTGTTGGCGTAGCGCTGTTTGTGCTAAGTTGAGGTGATCATTAGCGGCTTGTAAATCAGTTTCCAAATCGCTTTGCGCTTCTTGATACTCTTTAAGTTCTTTCGCCGTTTCTACTTGGCGGTATTGATTACTAATAAGCTGATCTTGCGTTTTAAACATATCACGACGCAAGCCAAGTACCGATTCAATATGCACACGGCGTTCGTTAGCATGACGCATATAATCGGCCGCGACATAATTGGTCGATTCAGTAATAAGATGTTTGAATAAATCCCGATCGGATTGTGTAACTCGAATCGCTTCTAATGTCATTCGGTTTTCACGCAGTGCCGCTTCCATATCTTGGAAAGCTTTACGCACCCCACCATTTTCAGGTAATAAATAGTCACGTAGTGAACGTGTAATAGCACTTGAGATACCACCATAAAGTGAAGCTTCGATCAATCGGTAATATTTACTTCTATCTGATGGTGAACGTAAGCGTTTTGGTAAAATGCCAAAATCAAACATAACTGAATGATAATCAGTAATCGAGTTAAATTGTTTGAAGATAATACCATCCATCAATTCAACTTTATCTTTTAGTTCGGGTAACGATAAAATGCGAGCTTGTTTGTCATTGAGTCGTTCTGTTACCAATTCTGTTGGGCTTATACCAATAGGTAAACCTTGCAGTAAAAATGGTTTGATATCGACTTTTTTATCGCGACCTGCAACTTGTTGTAAGCGGACACCACAAATAATACGTTGGTTACGAGAATTAATCACATCAAGCATAGAATAACAAACACCTGGTTTTAATTTACCATGCAAGCCTTTGTCTCGTGAACCTGAAGTCGCCCCTGCTTCCGTTGTATTTCTAAAGTGTAATAAGGTTAAGTCGGGAATTAATGCAGTTACAAATGCCGCCATTGTGGTTGATTTACCAGCCCCATTACCACCCGATAGTGTTGTGACTAATTGGTCTAGCTCAAAAGTTCGCGCAAAAAAACCATTCCAGTTAATTAACGTTAATGAGTGAAATTTACCGTGTCCAATCATGTTTATTCTGTCTCCTCATTAACGTCTTCATCTTGTTCTTCGCTGTTATCATTATCTAAAGTCAGTGATGATTCAATTTTAATTGCTTCACCATCTCGGATTAAGCGCAATTGCGCTTCTTGCGCATCATCGCTACTACGTACATCAGCCCCAAAACGGAAGATAGCTTCGTTAATACGAAAACGATTGCTATCATTGCCAACAATAAAAAAAATCATGCCTAACCGACGTAAGCGATTTAAGGCTGTTTTTACTTTATCAAAGAGTTTTTGGCGATCTAAATCTGAACCGGTTGAACGCTGGTTGACTAATTTTAGTAATTTATTTTCATCAGCTAACGAAACCAGCTCATCAAATAGCTCTTGTAAGGTAAAAATGCCTTCATGAGCCAATCGTTCCGGACTTAAATATAGATAACAAAGTACTTTACCAACAAGCATATCAAGTTCCGATAATACTGAACGAGGAATGAATGTTGTAGAGCGTGGACGCAAGTAGAAAAAGCCTTCTGGCGCTCGAATCAATTCAACATTATAACGTTGATAAAATTGCTCAAGCTCAAGTTGGAAATCCATTAGAAAGGCATGATGATCAAGCTCATCAATACCAATATGGCGCCCTGATCGTAATAAGCTATCAAGTTCTGGAAAAATTGGATTAGCAATCGCCTGCGCTAATTTTACAGGCATATATTTATCGATTGATGCTTGAGAACTGGCTGCAATACGCCCCATAACTTTATCAAGGTGCTGGGCGGTTGATTCTATTTCTAAATTTTTAGTATTTGTTGATGACATGTGCTTGTACCTTAGCTCCATAATCGTTAATCAGTTTCCATTCGGCAGGGATACCTAGCAAATCGTCTTCGGCAATACCTAAACGAATAGCTTGATCGATAAATAACCTTGCAATATCAAAATGTTGTTCGCGTGGGAACTGCGCTAAATAACTGCGAATGGCAATACTCATATCAAGTGGTTTATTTTCTTGCTTAAAGATCAGTAGATTTTGTTCAATATGCGCAATAATATGCTCTTGAATTTCTTCAATCATTTCAAATTCGAGCTCTGATGGTAATTCGCCGGTTACTTCTGCTTCGTGTAAGACTAATTCTTCATCACGCATATCAAGCAAACGATCAGCATTAGCAAAAGTCAGTGACCAAGGTAAATCAAAGTAATTTTGAATTGATTTGCGTAAACGCTGCGAAAAAACGCGATTCTTATCTAAATCAATTGCGGTACGAATAAACTTATGTACATGGCGATCATAACCTATCCAAAGATCTATCGCCTTTTGCCCCCAACCAATAATCCGGTCAAGTTTGCCCTGTAAATCTATAATCACATTGTTAATTTTATCAAGATCAGGATTGTCCAATATTGCATCTTGGATCAAAAGAAGACTAGCTTGTAGCTTATCCCCTGCAGCAGCTAAAGTATCTTGTAACTCACGCAAGGTCTGCGATGTTTCGGTGAGTAAACCTTCACAACTGCTAATTGCTGCTTGCCAATCTTGGCTTAATAAGGCTGAAATGTTTTGCTTCACATCTGCCTGCTGCTCATCCATAACACGTTGTGTGATATCAATACTGTCAAAAATCTCAGCAACGGAATATTTTAAAGGCGCAAAAACATTTCGATGCCAATGCAGATCATCTCCCCCTTCAAGCGCAGCGTCGGCAGCACGTTTTAACTCTTGTGCAACAATAGAAAGTTGAAGAGATAAACGTAAGGTAGAAAACTCTCGCTGACGAATATAATAATCAGTAATACCTATTCCCAATGGCGTCAAACGGTAGATAGAAAACCCATCAGTCATTTCACTCGTAAATCGAGTAATAAAACGTTGGCGAACGAGATCGTTTATCGCATTGTTAGCTCTAACAGTTATCGTTTCTTCACTCTGTTCGAAAATTTGCGACACATGGCGAAAGGCATCAACTAATTCAGATTCCGTCATTTCACCATCAAACCGTTCACTATTTAATACCGCTATTGCTAATAAAAAAGCAAGCCGTTCAACTGGTAATAAGATCGAAAAATCATTTTTTTTTGCCCAAGCAACCAATTCTGGCACTGATTGGGAAAAATCAATCATAAAGAATCCTTAATTCAAGGAGAACAAAATCGAAACATACCTCAGAGGTTTTATCTCTGTGCGGTATCAATAAAAATGCTATCAATTATATAACAATATAGAGTAAATTTGTAATGGAATTCGATGAAAGGGTTAAAACTGTATTATTTAAATTATGGCTATTTAGAGATAGCTTGATAATAATATTAATTAATAAATATCACTAAAATAATTTAAAATCTTATTTCTTGAATAAAAAATAGATTCCCTACTCGCACAGAAACCTATTTATGCTAAAATCACCATACATTCTATCTATAAACTAACATAAGGACGTAACGAAATGCATATCGGTATACCTAAAGAACGGTTAGCCAATGAAGCTAGAGTTGCAGCAACTCCTCAAACTGTTGGACAACTGTTAAAACTTGGCTTTACAGTCTCTGTAGAACAGGGCGCTGGACATGCTGCTCATTTTGAAGATCAAGCTTTTATTGATGCTGGAGCAACCATTCAAAACACGCAAGAAATTTGGCAAAATGATCTGATTTTAAAATTTCATGCGCCAACAGATGATGAAATTGCTTTAATGAAAGAGGGATTAACCCTTATCAGTTATATTTATCCAGCTCAACATAAAGAACTATTAGAAAAACTTGCCACTAAAAATATTACTGTTATGGCAATGGACTGTGTGCCACGTATTTCACGCGCACAATCTTTAGACGCATTGAGTTCAATGTCTAATATTGCTGGTTACCGTTCAGTTATCGAAGCAGCAAATCAATTTGGTCGATTCTTTACCGGTCAAGTTACTGCTGCAGGTAAAGTTCCTCCAGCTAAAGTATTAGTTATTGGAGCTGGTGTTGCTGGACTGGCAGCTATTGGCGCAGCGGTGAGTTTAGGTGCGATTGTTCGTGCTTTTGACACCCGTCCTGAAGTTGCTGAGCAAATTAACAGCATGGGGGCCGACTTTTTAGAGCTAGATTTTGAAGAAGAAGCCGGTTCCGGCGATGGCTATGCTAAACAGATGTCAGCCGCCTTTATTGAAGCTGAAATGGCCCTATTTGCTGAGCAAGCGAAAGATGTTGATATTATTATCACAACAGCATTAATTCCAGGCAAGCCTGCACCAAAACTTATTTCGAAAGAAATGGTTGAATCAATGAAACCTGGCAGTGTTATTGTTGATTTAGCAGCATTAACTGGCGGAAACTGTGAATTGACTAAACCAGGTGAAGTTTTCGAAACAGATAACAATGTAAAGATTGTTGGTTATACTGATTTAGCTAATCGTATGCCAGCGCAAGCATCACAACTTTATGGTACGAACATTGTTAACCTATTAAAACTGCTTGCTAAAGAAAAAGACGGGAATATTGATATCAATTTTGAAGATGTCGTAATCCGTGGTGTAACGGTGGTTAAAGACAAAGAAATTACTTGGCCAGCGCCGCCCATTCAAGTATCAGCTCAACCTCAGAAAAAAGTCGCGGAACCAATTGCTAAACCTGAATCAAAACCAATGGATCCTCGTAAAAAATATGGCATTTTTACATTAGCCATCATTGCTTATTTCTGGCTGGCTCACTGTGTTCCTGAAAGCTTTTTAGGGCACTTTACCGTATTTGCATTATCTTGTGTTGTTGGTTACTACGTAGTATGGAATGTCACACACTCTTTACATACACCTCTGATGTCGGTAACAAATGCAATTTCTGGGATTATATTAGTCGGTGCAATATTACAAGTCGGCGATGATAATAGTTTAACTACGGCGATTGCCTTTGTTGCTATTTTGATTGCTAGTATCAATATTTTTGGTGGATTCTTTGTTACTCAAAGAATGCTGAAAATGTTTCAACGTGGCAAGTAAAGGAGAGCATACATTATGAGTAATGGAATCATTCAAGCAGCCTATGTTATTGCTGCATTACTTTTTATCTTTAGCTTACGAGGTCTTTCTAACCAAGAATCTGCCAAATCAGGAAATATCTACGGTATGATTGGAATGGCAATTGCACTTATCGCGGCAGTTGCGAGTATCAAAGGTGGATTACACTGGATCATCATTGCAATGGTTATTGGGGCTGCAATTGGCCTATATCTGGCTAAAAAAGTAGAGATGACACAAATGCCAGAACTTGTTGCACTACTTCATAGCTTTGTTGGTATGGCAGCAGTTCTTGTTGGCTTCAACAGCTTCTTAGCACATAACTTTCAAGGCGCTAATGGTGAGTTAACTGTACATTTAGTAGAAATTTTTGTTGGCATTTTCATCGGTGCAGTAACTTTCTCAGGCTCTATTGTCGCATTTGGTAAATTAAATGGACGCATTAGCTCAAAACCATTATCCATACCAAATAAGCATTATTGGAATCTAGCTGCAATTGTTGTTTCTATCATTTTAATGTTTGTCTTCGTTAAATGCGAAAGTGGAATAGCTGCTACAATTAGCTTATTAATCATGACAATTATTGCTTTTGTATTTGGTTTCCATCTTGTTGCCTCAATTGGTGGTGCTGACATGCCGGTTGTTATTTCAATGCTTAACTCTTATTCTGGTTGGGCAGCAGCGGCGGCTGGCTTTATGTTAGGTAACGATCTATTAATTGTAACAGGCGCATTAGTTGGTTCATCAGGTGCAATTCTGTCTTACATTATGTGTAAAGCGATGAACCGCTCATTTATTAGTGTTATTGCGGGTGGATTTGGTAGTGATGGTAGCTCAGCTAGTTCATCTGATGAAGAACAAGGTGAATACCGTGAAATGCAACCTGCTGAAGTTGCGCAAACATTAAAAGAAGCACGTTCAGTTATCATCGTTCCTGGCTATGGTATGGCTGTTGCACAAGCACAAGGTGCCGTAAGTAATATTACAGAAAAACTACGTGCAATGGATATTGAAGTGAGATTTGGTATTCACCCTGTTGCCGGACGTTTACCTGGGCATATGAATGTATTATTAGCTGAAGCGAAAGTGCCATATGATATCGTTCTTGAAATGGACGAAATCAATGATGACTTCCCAGATACTGATGTGGTTTGGGTTATTGGAGCTAACGATACTGTTAACCCAGCTGCTGAAGAAGATCCAAATAGTCCAATTGCTGGCATGCCTGTTCTTGAAGTTTGGAAAGCCAAAACGGTTGTTATTTCTAAACGATCAATGAATACTGGTTATGCAGGTGTACAAAATCCACTATTCTTTAAAGAAAATAGCTATATGTTATTTGGTGATGCTAAAGATAGTGTTGAAAAAGTATTACAAAACCTTTAATTAACCGCAACCAATACTATTGTGGCATTTTCCACAATAGTATTGGAAATATGTCCTTACCACTTATCTGCAAACTTGAGTAATAAAAATTGATACTATTGATAATAACTCAGCTAGCCAAATAATATTCATCTATAAGAATTTACTCGCCCGATTTACCGTAATTTAAGAAAATACTGTAATGAATACACATAAAAAAACTAATGCCATATCACAGACGATAGATATAACGGTTATATCATAAAGAAAAGATAACCATTACCAATTTAACTAAATGTCTTATGGTTAGCCGACCGACCATCTATGATGTGCTAAAAAAGCCCAATTGAAACGGTTATCCTCTTTAACCAGTAAGAACAAACGTTATAAAAACACGAGTTATGGTATTAAACATCTGGTTAAAATAGAAAAATCCAATGAATATAAAACATGCATACAAATACCGTAATTTTTTACGTGAGTTTTGCACTCACTATGGGATATTTACACAACTGCTCACTTTTTCAGTTATATTTTTTGTAAAAAATATTCAGGATCCTATACCGTTTCACAATTAATTGAGAATTGACAACATCTATTGATTAAAACGGGAGATAACCATGGTATCAATCAAAAATTCAAAAAACCTGCCAGCTAATAAATAAATGAGCAAGCCAAAAGCGATAGGTAATTTAATAAAGATGTGATATTTACTTTTAGGTTAAATTTTTGTAAAAAATATTCAGGATCCTATACCGTTTCACAATTAATTGAGAATTGACAACATCTATTGATTAAAACGGGAGATAACTATGGTATCAATAAAAAATTCGCAAAACCTGCCAATTAATAAATGAATGAGCAAGTCGAAAAGCGTGATACGGACTTTCATGGCTATGTGGCATAATCAACAAATCGTTAGTGGCTCAAAAGATAGAAAACAAAAAATTAAGTGATTTATTCACTTTTTATAATGTGGTTCAACCGTATAAATCGATTCCCAGTAAAATACTTTATGCATTTTTAGAGGATTACTTTAATCATAACGAATAAACAACCCGATGTTTTCCTACAATTAATCTATTTAGTACTCACTAACTACATATTTTTCTTTGTTAAAAAGTTTCAGGAAAGTATGCGTTTCAGTATAAAATAGCATGTGTATTAATGATTATCTTTTTTGATTTGTTCTTTATGGTATAGATAATAAGCTCCACGAGACACCATCCGTAGTTGAAAAATAAGATCTTCAATTAGTTTTTCACGCTGCACGGTGTCAAAATCAATTGCCTCTGCTCCCGCATTAAATGCAATAGTGACCATCGCTTCTGCTTGAGCTTCGTTATAATAATGAGGCATTTGGTTGGCATCATCAAGATAATCAACAAGCTCAACAATAAAGTGTTGAATTTCTCGAGCAATAGCAGAACGAAAAGCAGCTGACGTCCCCGCTTTTTCGCGAAGAAGTAATAAAAAGACTTTTGGGTTTTTATCAATGAATTCAATAAATGTAGTGACGGATGTCCGTAATACACTACCACCTTTTTCAATACGCTTACGCGCTTGCCGCAATAATTGGCGAAGAGTTAAACCACTTTCATCAACCATGGCTAAACCCAACTCATCCATATCACGAAAATGGCGATAAAATGAAGTAGCCGCAATCCCCGCTTCACGTGCTACTTCTCGTAGGCTTAAACTAGCAAAACCTTGCTCTGCATTGAGTTGATTAAATGCTGTTTCAATTAAAGTACGGCGAGTTCTTTCTTTCTGTTGAGCTCGAACACCGCCGATCTTGATATTTTTCATTTGATAGCTCAATTTTAATATTTTATACCTAACCTACCATTAATTAGCGGCTTTTAATAATTGCTCTTTTTCAGCAAGGACTTTTGGCATATGTTCGCGAATAATTTTAGCTATGGTCTCATAGCGAGCACGTAATGGCGAACCAGGGCGATAAATCAAGGTAATCCTACGTGATGGTACCGGATCTGTACACGGAATATAGCAAATATTATCACGAATTCGCTCGTTAGGTGCAGCGAGCTCTGGAAATAAAGTGATACCACGACCTGCTGAAATCATACTCCGCAGTGTTTCAAGGCTGGTTGCTTTGAACTGTTTATCTTCATCAATGCCAACTTGGAAACAATACCCCATTGCATGTTCACGCAAACAATGTCCATCTTCTAACATTAAGAATTTTTGTCCTTTTAAACCAGATAATTTAACGGTCTTTTTGCTAGCTAACTCGTTATTTGCATGAACCGCTAAAAACATAGGTTCATCAAATAATGGCAGTTCAATAAATTGTGCAGTCTCCTTAACTTGCGCAACAATGGCACAATCAAGTTTACCGCTTTCGAGCTGAGCAACTATGCTTGCAGTTTGTGCTTCGTGTAAATAAAGCTCTAATTGAGGAAAAGATTCATGTAAAACAGTAATGACATGTGGTAAAAGATAAGGCGCTATGGTAGGAATCAATCCTATATGCATTGGTCCAGACATTTCTTCACCTTGACGGCTAGCCATTTCTTTTAAAATTTGGATATTACGCAAAATCTCTTTGGCCTGTTCAACTAGCATCATACCCGTTTGTGTAAATAACACTTTGCGACTAGTACGTTCTAATAACATTACGCCTAATTCATCTTCTAATTTTCTAATTTGACCACTAAGAGTTGGTTGACTCACATTGCAAGCATCTGCTGCTTTACGAAAATGGCGAAATTCAGCTAACGAAACAAAATATTCCAAATCACGAATATTCATAATGTCCCCAATAAGTTATTAGTTAATGGTATATACTCAAACAACTTCCATATGTAAGGTTATAACAAATAACATTAAAAAGCTCTTCATAATTTTTTAAACTATAATGCTTTATAAATAATATTCAGTGAAACAAATAAGTAAAAAGAAGTTTTGAGTATAGTTTTATTTTATCTTAATCAGTTAGTTAAAACATTCTAACCAGAGCAAAACAAAATTTGTCATTTTTAATTAAATACTACTAATATTACAATACTAATTACTATTGTTGATAATTATGTTTAAAAAATCAAATATAATATTTAAGTCATCTTAGAAAATATAATTTTACAGAGTGAAAAAACCGATTCTAAGAAACATGGAAACTTATTAGCAATTACGATATAATCGCGCGCTATGATTGTTATTAAGCCAAAAACACTTTTTGAGGTGCACTATTTTTAAACAAGTTTCACGTTTTTATCAAAAGTTTTTTCGTCATGAAGAACAACAAAAAGTTGGCTATGTGTCCATTCCACGCAATGAACACAATATATCCCGTAAAGAAATTAGTGAAAACGCATTAAAAGTCCTTCATCGATTAAATAAACAAGGGTACGAAGCTTATTTAGTTGGCGGATGTATCAGAGATCTCATTTTAGGTAAAACACCAAAGGACTTTGATATCACAACCAATGCAACCCCAGAACAAGTTCAGAAAATCTTCCGTAACTGTCGCCTAGTCGGAAGACGGTTTCGTCTTGCTCATATTATGTTTGGTAAAGAAATTATTGAAGTGGCCACTTTCCGTGGCGATCACGGTTCTCAGGAAGGAAAAAACAATATTTCTAAACGTTCGCAATCAGGTATGCTATTACGCGATAATGTCTATGGAACCATTGAGCAAGATGCAATTCGTCGCGATTTCACCATGAATGCACTTTATTACAGTGCAAATGATTTCACCTTACGCGATTACTGTGGGGGACTAAAGGATTTACAAAAAGGCATTATCCGATTAATTGGCGATCCGCAAACACGTTATCGAGAAGATCCGGTTAGAATGCTAAGGACTGTTCGTTTTGCTGCAAAATTGAATATGAAAATTGAGCCAACTACTGCTGAGCCAATTCGAGATCTTGCGCCATTATTGAAAAATATCCCCTCTGCTCGACTTTTTGATGAGTCACTTAAACTATTACAAACTGGAAATGGCTATAAAACTTATAAATTACTAAGAGAATATAGCCTTTTCGAACAACTGTTTCCTATTATTGAACGCTTGTTTGCCAACAATCAAAACGGTTATTTAGAAAAAATCATTGAGCAAGTCTTAAAAAATACGGATTATCGTATTGCAAACAACAAACGAGTTAATCCTGCATTTTTATTTGCTGCGTTTTTCTGGTACCCAATTATGGAACAAACACAAGCAACGTGTGTCGAAAGTGGCTTACCATTCCATGATTCGTTTTCGATGGCAATTAACGAAGTGCTAAGTGAACAATGTAAAAATATTGCTATACCTAGACGCTTAACCACCATCATGGGGGATATTTGGCGTTTACAACTACGGATGAAAAAACGGGATGGCAAACGTGCATTTGTTATTTTAGAGCACCCTAAGTTTCGAGCTGCTTATGACCTTTTAGAAATGCGAGCCTCCATCGAAAAAGGAGAACTATTGGAGCTAGCTAAATGGTGGGATGAGTTTCAATATACTTCTACCGAAAAAAGAATAGTGATGGTAAAACAACTTAATAAAATCAATAAACGCAAAATGAAACGTTAATTTTTAATTCGCACTTTTATAAATAACCGCTATAATGTTGTAATTAAAATAATCATAATAACTTTTTAATCATTGATGAAAAAATTAGCGCCTTCTCTTATTGCAATAGCCATCACCCTTTCTTTGTATAACAGCTCTAGTTATGCTATAGATTTACCTAAGGCAGCTGTTAGCAATAATCCCCAATGTCTTATAGACGTTCCTAGGTTTGATCGCCCTTTAGTCAATGGAGATATCGATACCTTACCTGTGAATGCTGAGGCTAACCAATTTGAAGCTATCTACCCAAGCATTGCTATCTATAAAGGTGAAGTATTAATAGAACAAGGTAACCGCACAGTTCAAGCAGATAAAGTCACAATTGACACCCATGATAAGGATAATCGAACCGTGACATTAGAAGGCGATATTACTTATCAAGATAATTTAATAAAAATGAAAGGCAATAATGCATCAATGAATCTAAATAATAATGATGCAAATATGACTCCAAGTGACTATCATCTTGTCAATAGACTTGGTCGTGGTAATGCTGATCAAATGAAACTGGCAAAAAACCGCTATGTTATTTTAAAAAATGGTAGTTTTACATCTTGTCCTGTTAATGACAGCACATGGGATATAAAGGGAACAACGGTTATTCATGACAATGAAGAGCAGTTACTAGAAGTTTGGAATGCCGTATTTAGTATTGGCAAGGTACCCGTTCTATACTCGCCTTATTTACAATTACCAACCGGAGATAAACGTCGTTCAGGATTATTAATGCCTAATTTAGGCTATGACAATATTGATGGAATTGATTTTTCACAACCAATATATTGGAATATTGCCCCAAATTATGATGCTACCTTTACGCCAAGATTCTTGCAAGAACGTGGTGTACAACTACAAACAGAATTTCGCTATTTAAATAAACTGGGCTTGGGCACACTTGCGTTTGACTGGCTACAACATGATAGTAAATATGATAAAGATAGAACCACTCATTTAAATGGCAATAATTATGATGACAATCGCCACCGGTGGTTATTTCATTGGAAAAATGAAGAATTAATAAACTATAATTGGCGTTTTTATGCTGATACAACTCGAGTTAGTGACAATCAATATCTGACAAATCTAAGTTCTAAATATGCTTCCCAGACTGCTGGGTATTTAACGCAGTTTTATAAAATTGCTTATAATGACGAGTATTGGGATATCACGTTAGGCTATAAACACTTTCAGCCATTTCACTCAGAATTAAAAAATTCACTTTACCAAACCGAACCACAGTTGGATATGAGTTATTATAATAATGATTTAGGTCCTTTCAAATTTAGAGCATTTTCTCAAGTGTCTCGTTTTTTGACATCTGGGCAAAATAAACCTAAAGCATGGCGAGCACATTTTGAACCTACACTTAATTATACCTTAACCAATTCTTGGTCATCATTAGCCACTGAAATGGGTTTTATGGCAACTCATTATAATCAAGATAATATTAGAAAAAATATTGATCAATATAAAGATTTAGATAAAAACGTAAATCGTTTTTTACCAAAATTTAGTATTGATGGTAAAGTCATCTTTGAGCGAGATATACCTATTATTGATGGCTATACACAAACCTTAGAGCCACGAGTAAAATACATCTATATTCCATATCGAAAACAATCCAATATTGGCGCCTATGATTCGACTATATTACAATCGGATTATATTGGCTTGTTTAGAGATCAGCCTTATAGTGGCCTAGATAGAATTGCTTCAACTAATAAAATATCAACGGGAGTAACCACTCGGTTTTATGATAATAACAAAGTTGAAAAGTTTAACCTATCAATTGGACAAATCACTTATTTTACAAAATCAAAAACGAGTGAACACAATAATGATTTAGATGAAAATTCTGATACCGGTAGTATTACTTGGGCAGCAGATAATTTTTGGCGCATAAGTGATGATATAATCTTTAGAAGTGGCGTTCAGTATGATACTCGAATTGATACCATTTCATTAGCCAATACAACTTTTGAGTATCGACCATCGGGCGATAAATTGGTGCAATTATCTTATCGCTATGCAAACCGTAACTATATTGATACTGTAGATAAAAATCCTTTTTATAGAGGTTATAGACAAGATATTTCCCAAGCAGGAATGATGACAGCTTGGCCACTATCACAAACAGTCAGCGCTGTTGGTTCATATTATTATGATGTTAAATTAGGACAATCAGCAGACAGTTTTGTTGGATTGCATTATAGTGACTGTTGTTGGGGCACTACGGTGCAATATGGTAGAAAACTCACAGACTGGGACAATACTTCTCGCAAAAGTAAGTATGAAAATAAGCTATCTATTAACTTCGAATTACAGGGATTAGGTAACAACCGAGATACCAAAGCTAAAATGCTAAATTTCGGCAAACTACCCTATACAACAACATTTGAATAAGATATTTCTTTAAAATAAATTACCAATAAATTTATTGCAAACATGTCAATCATGCTGCAACAACAAAATGAGTTGAGTGAATATGAAATTATTAAAACTATTTATCGTTTTAAACCTAAGCGTAAGTTTAGGTATTTTAACTCCATTATCAGCCAATGCCGCACCTAAAGTTATAGAAAAAGTTGCAGCAATTGTTAATAATAATGTCATTTTAGAAAGTGATGTTAACGATATGTTAAAAACGATTAAAGCGAGTACCGATCCCAAAAATCTGCCTAACGATAAAGTACTTAGACAACAAATTATTGAGCGTTTAATTATTGAAAATCTAATTTTACAAAAAGCGGCTAAAGCTAAAATTACAGTTAGTGATGACGAGGTAACCGGTGCTATCGATAGAATCGCAGCTGAAAACGGTATGACCATCGATCAACTACGAAGCAGACTTTCGACAATGGGAATCAGCTATGGCGCCTATCGTGAAAGGATCCACAATGACATGTTGATAGAAGAAACGCGAATGCATGAAGTAAGACCTAGAGTCAAAGTTTCAGAAAAAGAAGTGGAAAACTTAGCAAAAAATATTGCTCGCCAGTCAACCAACAATATTGATGTAAAAATCAGTCATATTTTGATTTCCGTTCCCGAAAAAGCATCTAAACAACAAATCGATAACGCTACAAATAAAGCACAAGATATTATTAATCGAGCTCAAAAAGGTGAAAATTTTGCCAAATTAGCCACTTCATATTCAAATGATGATCTTGCTTTAAAAGGTGGCAGTATGGGTTGGCGTAAACTTAATGAATTACCCACTATCTTTGAAGAACGTTTAGTGCGCGCACCAAAAGGTAGTATTATTGGTCCTATCCGTTCAGGGGTTGGTTTACATATTCTCAAAGTTGATGATACACGTTCTGAAGCACCAAAAAAAATTACAATTCAAGAAGTTAATGCTCGCCATATATTGATTAAAACCAATGTATTAGTTACTGACCAAATTGCAAAACAAAAACTAACCGATATTCGAAAATCAATTACCAGTGGTGCAACAACCTTTGAGGCTGCCGCTAAAGCGAGTTCAGAGGATACAGGTTCAGCGAATAAAGGAGGCAACTTAGGTTGGAATCGCCCAGAAGTTTATGATAATGGATTTAAAGCTGCTCTAACTCAGCTAAAAAAAGGAGAAATTAGTCAACCAATAAAGTCATCTTATGGTTGGCATTTAATTCAATTAATTGATACAAGACAAGCTGATGGAACAAATGCGATGAAAAAGGATCAAGCTTATCGACTTATTTTTAATCGTAAATTCTCTGAAGAAGCTCAGGTTTGGATTCAAGAAGTAAAAGGTGACGCTTATATTAAAATCACAGGTGAAGATAACCATGAATAGTCGCGTTCACCAAGGTCATTTCGCTCGTAAGAGATTCGGGCAAAACTTTTTACATGATAATGGCATTATCGAAAGTATTGTTGCCGCTATACAACCGAAAGCAGATCAAGCACTAGTCGAAATTGGTCCAGGACTTGCAGCATTAACTGTACCTGTCAGCAAACATGTTGATCATTTAACCGTTATAGAAATTGACAGAGATCTAGCCAGTAGATTAATTGAGAATCCATTTTTAAACAATAAAATAACGGTTATTGAACAAGATGCACTAACCTTTGACTTTAATCAGCTAGCAGATCAATTCGGTAAACCATTAAGAGTGTTTGGTAACTTACCTTATAATATCTCAACACCGTTGATGTTCCATTTATTTCAATATGCAAATATCATCACTGATATGCATTTTATGCTACAAAAAGAAGTAGTAACTCGTTTAGTTGCAGCTCCTAACAGTAAAGATTACGGTAGATTGAGTGTCATGGCGCAATATTATTGTCAGATAATTCCTGTTCTTGAAGTCCCTCCTACATCATTTAAACCAGCCCCAAAAGTTGACTCAGCAGTCGTTAAATTAATACCTTATAAGGAAAAACCTTATTTTGTTAATGATATCAAAATACTTTCTCGAGTGACTACAGAGGCATTTAATCAACGACGTAAAACTATTCGTAACAGTTTAAGTAATATGTTTACTGCTGAACAATTAACTAAATTAAATATTGATCCAAGTTTACGTGCTGAAAACTTAACAGTGCAACAATACTGTCAACTTGCAAACTCATGGAATTAACAGTATGGCAAACTTACTTATTGGTGATATTCATGGTTGTTATGATGAGTTTATGCGAGTGCTTGAAAAAGCAAAATATTCATCATCAGACACCTTATGGCTAACAGGTGATCTCGTTGCTAGAGGCCCAAAATCATTAGAAGTCCTAAGATTTGTTAAACATAATGCCAAGCAAATTCGACTGGTATTAGGTAATCATGATCTACATTTATTATCTATCCATGCCAATATTACGCCGGCAAAAAAAAAGGATAATCTTGAAGATGTCATTCATGCAACAGATTTTGATGAATTGATGAATTGGCTCCGTAAACAACCTTTGGTGCAAATCGACGAATCTTTAAAGTTGATTATGACTCATGCTGGCATTTCCCCACAATGGGATCTGGAAACGCTAAAAAAATGTGCTCACGATCTGAATGCTATCTTATCGAGCGATTCTTATCTCCTATTCCTTGATAAAATGTATGGTAATTTTCCTGATGAATGGTCATCTGAATTACAAGGTTTAGATCGACTGCGTTATATCGCTAATGCGTTAACTCGTATGCGTTTTTGCTACGAGGATGGCCGACTTGATTTTTATTATAAGCAATCACTTGAGCAAGCACCCTCAAAACTCAAACCTTGGTTTTTGTTACCCAGTAAAATTCCAAGCGAATATAGCATCGCGTTTGGACATTGGGCAGCATTAAACGGAAAGGGTACGCCAGAAAACATTTATGCACTTGATACAGGATGTTGTTGGGGAGGAAAGCTAACATGCTTACGTTTTGAAGACAAAAAATACTTTAAAAAGAAAAATATCGAAGCAAAAAAATTAGATAAACTACTATGAAAGGGTCATTTATTATGTCTGCTTTATCTGTCATTAAATCAATATGGAAAATAATTAACTTTATTAGAGAAATATTTCTTAACCTAATATTTTTAATTATTATTATTTTAATCTTTAGTACTATCGCACTAATCAAAGAAGCAAAAAAACAAGAAATTGTGCCACAGTATGGTTCATTGGTTTTGGACATTGAAGGTGTTATTGTCGATAACACACTTTATAGTGATGAAATCTATGCTTTACAGAATAAAATTTATGGCAAAAAAGTAAATACCTCACGTGAAAATAGTTTGTTTGAATTAACTCAGAAAATAGCTCAAGCAACGACAGACCCAAAGATTACAAGCATCATCCTTAAATTAGATCATTTCGTTGGTGCAGATATGAGCTCGCTACAATATATTGGCAAATATTTAACCAAATTTAGTGAGGCAAATAAACCAATTTATGCATATGGTTCAAATTTCAACCAAAGCCAATATTATTTAGCCAGCTATGCTAATAAAATCTATTTAACACCACTTGGTGCTGTTAATGTATATGGATTAGCAGCAAACAACCTATACTATAAAACCTTACTTGATAATTTAAAAATTAATACGCACGTTTTTAGAGTGGGAACCTACAAATCAGCCATAGAACCATTTATTCGGGATGATATGTCTGAAGAAGCAAAAAGCAATACAACACGTTGGTTAACACTTATGTGGAACAACTACCTTAATGATATTTCGTCACAACGAAAAAAAGCCGATACACAATTAGTTCCGACACCAGAGACTATGTTGGCAAATTTAAAAGCGACTAATGGCAATATGGCTCAATATGCTATATCTAATGGATTAGTCGATGTCATTGCATCTAATTACCAATTTGAATCTGAGCTGACTCATCAACATCAAATCAGCATTTATGATTATCAACTTAAATCAAAAAATAAAAATTTAGATAGTGATAACGAAGGCAACAAACCACTGATTGCAGTTGTATTTGTCAATGGCACTATCACCGATGGTGAAAATAGTAGTAATATCGCTGGTAGTCAAGACATTGTTGAACAGCTAAGAAACATCCGTAAAAACTTAGATAAACATAACATACAAGCAATAGTTTTACGAGTAAATAGCCCTGGGGGGAGTGTAGATGCATCAGAAGCAATTCGTAGTGAACTAGAGGCCTTACGTGGTTATCAAATTCCCATTGTTATCTCTATGGGAGGAATGGCTGCATCGGGTGGATATTGGATATCAACCGCATCTGATTACATAGTTGCAAGCCCAAATACAATTACTGGCTCTATCGGTATCTTTGGTATTATTCCAACATTTGAAAAATCTTTATCTCATATTGGTGTTTATAGCGATGGCGTAACCACATCACCATTAGCAAATAATACAGCGACTAAAGATCTACCACTCGAAATGAATCAATTAATTCAAATGAATATTGATAATGGCTATCAAACATTTATTTCTTTAGTAGCAAAAGCACGAAATATGACAACCGAGCAAGTTGACAAAATTGGTCAAGGCCAAGTTTGGTTAGGCTCAGAAGCCAGCAAAATTGGACTTGTTGATAAATTAGGTGATTTTGATGATGCCGTTGAAACTGCTGCAACATTAGCTAATTTAACTGATTATGAAATTGACTGGCAAAAACCACAAGGAAATTGGTTTAATGCATTTTATTCAGATATGATAGCTATGTTACCTAAATCAACTGCAGAGATATTTTTTGAACAACTTCCAGAAGCAAAAGAGCTTCAACAGCATGTTTCCTTATGGAATAAATTTAACGACCCTCAAAATCGCTATATTTATTGCCTAAATTGTGCCGATGTACGTTAATAACCAGATCATTATCCACCACCTCGTGTGGTAGATAATGATTCCCCCGTTTTTCTCACCAATTTTATAACTTAATTGTTTTTATCTTTTAAATTATTTTTCCCTGGTTGAAAAAAATAACGCATATGGTTCATGGCTTCTTGAATAGATTGATAATTCGGTGTTTCATCAGTTTCACGATTATGCAAATCCATATAATGACTAATCCCTAATCGATTTACAAAATAAATATTTTCAGATGTTCTAACCGCATACGAGCTATAATTTGACATCAAAAGCCAATTACGATTAGTTATCGGATTAAATAAATCATATCCCGTTGAGTAATCGCTGATATCATTTTTCACATATAAATAATGTTTCATTAAGGTAGGAATAACATCTTCATGGCTGGTCATTTTTGATCTATTATTTTTAAGATGTTCTAATTCACTTGCATCAATAATAATAAAAGGCACCTTTGTTTGCGCATCAGTATAATTACCATTATGCCCCCAAAAGCCTAGTTTATTATCATTCATCTCTTGGGCATGATCACCAGTGATAATCAAAATTGTATCATCCAACGAATTTGATTTAGCAAGTTCATCATAGACATTTTGTAATAGAGAATCATCATAGTAAACACTTTGTTTATAACGATTAAAAATTGGCAAAGGATCTGTGTCATTATTCAACGTCATATAATTAAGATCACCAATAGGTTTAAATTTCACTGGAAAACTGTCGGGAAAGTCATAAGCATGGGGAGCATCATAAAATAAAAAAGAAAATGTCGGTTTAGAAGTATCTCGTCGTTTATACCATGCGAGCCAATCATCAGTGATTTGCTTATCTCGACTAGCAGCCGAACCATCGTTACTACTGATTCTCAAATTTTTGATAGTGACAAATGCTGTTCGATCAAATTCCGGAGCGGTAACTTTAGCTGAAGTAAAAATACCAATATTATAGTTTTCTTTCTGTAAAGTTGTGATAAATAGTGAAGGAATACTATTACGTAAAAATGAATCCCAATATGTACCAGGAATACCATAAAACAACCCAAAAATACCAGTACGCGTCGCATTACCTGTTGAGTGATGGTTATTAAAAATCACGCCATTATTTTGCTTAACAAAATGAAATGTATTAGGAGAAATATCTTCACTAAAGGTATCATATCGCCAAGAATCTAATACAATAAACATAATATTTTTAAGTTTATTATTTTGAGGGTTAATCACTAATGGATTTTTCGGATAATCAACGCTAGCATTGCTATTATCCTTGCTATACACAACTTTTCGTTGCCCTTTTTCATCAAAAAAACTCATGATTTTTTTCGACGTAAATGGCCGATAAAGTGGAATATATTCCTTCACTACCATAATAGGCGAATAGGCATAATAAAAAGCAATCATGTGCACAACATGACTAATTAAAAATGAGCTAAAAAGAAAGACTGTTGATAGCAAAACAATTCTCGATTTTTTATGCGGTAAAATCAATTTATTGTTGACTATGTAAAGAATAAAACATTCAGCGCAAAACGAAACAGCAATAAGCACAAACATTAAAAAGTAAGTCAATACAGAGAAATCAACAACTTGCCCAGAAAAAACCATTGATAAAACAGACTGATTTATATGAAATCGGTATTGCTGAAAAACAATAGTATCAACATATAATCCTATTTGAAAAAAGCTGAATAATATAGCAAGAATAATATTACGAATAAGTGGTTTAAACCAAAGCAAAGGAGTGCAAACAATTAAAAGCAATAAGTAGGCGGAAAAAAAATGTCCCAAGACAGCAAATACTGAAAATGCTATCCCAACCAAATTAAACGATGCACCTGGAACAAAGAAGAATCGAATAGCTATTATTGATGAGATAAGGATATTAATTAGAACAAAGAGGTACAATTTTTTCATAATATTTGCTATTAAGTAATTCAATATACATTATACGCATATTACAGCATTTTATACTTAAACGTAGTGCTTTCCTGAATTTTTTAACAAACTAGCACTAAGAAATAAATTACTAATAGAATCTTAACAAAAAGGGCTCAATTTAGAGCCCTTTTATTTGAATTACATAAAATTATCGACGATCTGCAAAGATTCTTAATAACATAATGAATAAGTTAATGAAATCAAGGTAAAGGGTTAGTGCACCTAAAATAACAAACCGTCTAAACATATTAGGGTCATCTTGTGATAATTGATCACCTAATGCTTTAAGTTTTTGCGTATCATAAGCAGTTAATCCTGCAAAAACAAATACACCAATATAAGTAACAGCCCACATTAATGGCTCGCTATGCATGAAGATATTAACTATTGAAGCAATAACGATACCAATTAATCCCATAAATAAGAAACGTCCAAAACCAGATAAATCTCGTTTAGTTGTATAGCCGTAAAAAGCCAAAGCAGCAAACATACCAGCTGTAATAAAAAATACGCTTGCTATTGAAGATGAAGTATAAACAATAAAGTAAATCGAGAACGTACAACCATTTAAAACTGAATAAAGCATAAATAATGTGGTCGCAACCGATCCAGACAGGCGATTAATCAAGCCCGAGATGACAAAAACTAAACCAAGTTCAGCTATAAGCAATACCCACATACCTTTATATAGTATGTTCAAAAGCTCAAGATTATTAGATGCAAACCAAGCTACCAAAGCTGTTAATAATAATCCGACTGTCATCCAACCATAAACATGGCTCATATATGTTTGAATGCGACTACCTGTTTGTTCAATAATTGAACCGTTAGGTGAATAATTGTTCATTAATTACCTCTCAATAAAAAGAATGATATAACTTTGTACTATTATAACCTAAATAACCGCTAATACCATTTTTTCAATGCCTTTATATCTGTTTTTTTTGCCTCAATCCAACTTTCTCCATAAGGCGTTCGCTCTTTCTTCCAAAAAGGAGCTTCGTTTTTTAAAATATCCATAATAAACTCTGTGGCAGCAAACGCATCTAAGCGATGTGCACTACTTACTCCCACAAAAACAATCTGTTCATTTGCCTCAATTTCGCCCACTCGGTGGATTATTGCAATTCGGCTTAATTGCCACCGCTCTCTAGCTTGAGCGATAATATTCGCCAATACTTTTTCAGTCATTCCGGCATAATGTTCTAAAAAGAGACTTATCGTTTGTGATTCATTACGACGGACTTTGCCCATAAAAGAGACAACAGCACCATCTTGCGGTAATTGTGAGAGCCAATCGTTTAGCTTATTAACATTGATAGGCTCTTTACTAACTTTGATAAGATCCATAACGTTACCCGCCTGTTACAGGCGGAAAGAATGCAATTTCATCACCGTCTTGAACAATATAATTAAGATCAACCAATGTTTGATTCACCGCACATAAAACAGTATTTTCCTTAAATGCTAATAACCATTTCTCCCCACGTTCACTTAACTGATCGATAAGGTGAGACACTGAAAGTTGATTAGCATCTAACATAATACAATCAGTTCCGACTAATTCTCTAATTTGAGCAAAAAAAATAACTTTATTCATCTTATCTCTATTAAACTTTTTGGGCGATAAAATCGCCTGACTTGCCACCACTCTTGGTTAATAACCTTACTTGACTAATTACCATATCCTTTTGTACTGCCTTGCACATATCATAGATAGTTAAGGCTGCAACTGATGCGGCAACCATCGCCTCCATTTCAACACCTGTTTGTCCATTTAATCGACAAAAAGATTGGATTCGAATACAATTTTTGATTCTATCCGCTTCTATGTTAATTTCAATTTTACTTAAACAAAGAGGATGACAAAGTGGAATAAGCTCCCAAGTTTTCTTGGCTGCTTGAATGCCTGCAATTCTTGCCGTTGCAAAAACATCGCCTTTATGATGTTTACCTTCAATAATCATATTCAGTGTATCAGAATTCATTAAGACCAATGACTCAGCGCTGGCTTCTCGCGTTGTTATCTGTTTATCTGAAACATCAACCATATGAGCATCACCACGCTGATTAATATGAGAAAATGATTTGTGCACCCTTAAATCCTCAATAATTTATAAATCATCAACTATATCCAAGATAGCAAATTTTACCAATAGTTACCACTTTTCGATTTTATCCTATGAAGAAATAAATACCGATAAGTAAACAAAATATTCTAATAATAATAAATTGCTTCTCATAGTTTTTGCGGGTTAAGTAAAAACTGCGTACAATATAGTTTTATATTAATTATAATATTTGTGATTTTTTAATGCTTATCGCTCATATAGCCTTACCTGTTCCACTTTACCAACTATTTGACTATCACCTAACAAAGCCTGCCCAAATCGGAATGCGGGTTAGAGTTCCTTTTGGCAAACGTGACGCAGACGCAATAGGGATTATTGTTAGTATTGATGAAAAAACTGAATTTGATATTAAAAATTTAAAAACTGTTACTACAATTATTGATACGGAGCCTGTTTTTACGCCATCTATTTGGCAGTTATTAAACTGGGCTGCTGGTTATTACCATTATCCAATTGGTGAGGTTCTATTCCATGCTATGCCTACTTTACTCAGGCAAGGACATCTGGCAGTCAAAGGTGAAACCAAACAATGGCAATTAACAAAATTGGGGAAGCAGATTGATTTGCAATCGCTATCACGAACCCCAAAACAAAAATTATTACTATCATCATTTAGAAATAATACTATTTCTGACACTAACGTAAGTAACACCGTCTATCACAAATTACAGAAAAAACAACTTATAGAACAAGTCAGCTACCAGCCAGAAGATGTTCAATGGCAAATAAACTTTTCGACTAATGCGAGTTCAATTCAGTTAAATAAGGAACAGTCATATGCTATAGAAACAATCAATAAACAAAATCACCAATTTGAGGTATTTTTGCTGGAAGGTGTCACTGGCTCAGGCAAAACAGAAGTTTATTTAAATGTACTCTCTAATATTTTAGCTGCTGGTAAGCAAGCATTAGTACTCGTTCCTGAAATTGGATTAACACCACAAACAATTAAACGTTTTGAACAGCGTTTTAATGCACCAATTGATATTTTACACTCAGGATTAACCGATAAACAAAGATTCACAGTTTGGTTAAGAAGTAAAAAAGGAGAAAACGCAATTGTTGTAGGTACACGATCGTCGCTCTTTACCCCATTTAAAGATTTGGGTGTAATTATTATTGATGAAGAGCATGATAGTTCTTATAAACAACAAGAGGGGTGGCGGTATCATGCACGAGATTTAGCAATTATTCGAGCTAAATTTAACAATATTCCGGTTATTTTAGGATCTGCAACACCATCGCTTGAAACACTCAATAATGCACAAAACCATAAGTACCATTTATTACAGTTAACCGAAAGAGCCGGTAATGCAACACTGGCCAGACAGTCGATTTTGGATTTGCGAGGGTTAGTACTTGCGGCCGGTCTATCTCAACCACTAATAGAGCAAATAAAAAAACATTTAGCTAATAATAATCAAGTAATGTTATTTTTAAATCGTCGAGGATTTTCACCATTATTAATATGTCATGATTGTGGTTGGATTGCTGAATGTCCTCGTTGTGATAGGCCTTATACACTTCACCACAAACAACAAAAATTGATTTGCCACTATTGTGATACACCTAGAACAATCCCAAAACAATGTCCAAAATGTGGCTCCACTCATCTAATACCGATTGGATTTGGGACTGAACAACTGGAACAACAGCTTGAGATTCTTTTTCCAAAAATTAAAATTAGTCGTATCGATCGAGATACAGTGAGTAAAAAAAGTGCATTAGATAACTATCTACAAAGTATCGAACAAGGTGGGGCTCACATTTTAGTTGGCACACAAATTTTAGCTAAGGGACACCACTTTCCCGATGTTACTTTGGTTGGAATTGTTGATGTTGATGGTGCTTTATTTTCAAGTGATTTTCGAGCAACAGAACGGTTTGCGCAGATTTATACTCAAGTATCAGGAAGAGCCGGCCGTGAAGCAAAAGCAGGCCAAGTTATTTTACAAACGTATCATCCGGATCACCCTTTACTCAACGTTTTACTTACTGAAGGCTACCCAAAATTCGCTAAACTGACACTACAAGAACGGCAACAGACACAATTACCACCATTTAGTTACCAAGCATTAATCCGTGCCGCAGATCGCAATAATCATAATGCTCCAGCATTTTTACAGCATATTCATGATTGGCTAAAAGTTCATTGTGATCATACTTTATGGCAACTTGGACCAATGCCGGCTAATCAACCAAAGAAAGCGGGTTATCATCGTTGGCAATTACTTCTTCAACATACAAATAGGCAACAATTACAACGAATATTGGATCAATTATTAATCATAATCGCTAAATGGAGTGAAACATCAAAAGTAAGATGGAGTATTGATGTAGATCCTATTGATAATTAGGATGCTATTATTTCCACCAATATTAATTGGTGGAAATAATAAATTATAATGTGATTTTGCCAGCATTTTTGTCCAGTATTGCCTGTCCAATACCCGAAACATCTTTTAATTGCTCAACTGAAACAAAAGGTCCAAATTTTTCTCGATACTCAATAATTCTTTTTGCTTTACTCACTCCAATCCCCGTCAATACTTTTGATAGTTCTTCTGCCGTTGCAGTATTAATATTGACTTGGACAACTTGTTTTTGTTCCTGTTTAACTGGTGCAGGCGTTGCAGGAACCGAGTCGGCAAAACTTGTATTTGGAACAACAAAACTTGATAACAAAATACCTAATAGTAAAAATACTTTCATTTGATTAACCTCTAAAAATAGTTACGCAAGTAAATTTGCTTTATCACTATCTCAATTAATCAAATAAAAAAATTTCATGAATTATAAAAATGCGAAAAGCCACCTAGGTGGCTTTTCTTTTTTTCTTTTATTGCTACTATTTTGGGAGTTAAATCACAAATTCGAATCAGGCATAATTTCTATTTTGGCTTTAGAACGTATATCTGCAGCAAGATAAGAATGTGTATTATTAATGAATAGAGGTAACAACTCAGAAGAAATATCTTTATATTCATTTGGTGTATCTACCTTAGTTAGTGCAACAATATAAGCATTTTTATCATCTAAAACTTCCGCACCATAAACAGGTTTTCCTGATGCAGAAAGATTTAAATTAAAGACCATATTAACAACTTTTTGATCGAGTTCAGTTGAATTTCGACTCAAAGTGTATTTTTTTGCAAACTTCACATTTTTAGCACTGCCAGTTTCATTTAATTGGGTCAATATATTATTAACACTCGATTTAAATTGGTTTTGAGCCATTTCGTTAAAGAGTTTTTTATGAATTTTATCTTTAACTTCATCAAATGGTGCTATACCTTCAGGGCGATAGTCCATTGTTTGCACAACAAAATCATACTGCCCATAATTTCTGTTAGCTGTGATTAAATCAGAAATTTTTTCTGTTGCTTTACCATCTACGATCATTTCTTCACTAAAAACGACATCGCTAACTTCAGGATGAGTAGTAATTGATAACTTATCATTGAAAGACATCCAATCAGTACTTCTTACTTCAAGCCCAACTTTGTTAGCAAGTTCTTCAATAGTCTTTGGAGAATCTTTCAATGCATTTTTAATTTTATTTTCTTCACTTTCTAAAGCTTGTTGTATTTTTTGTTTAGTGAGTTTTGAGTCAATTTGATACTTCACAAAATCAAAATCCATAGATTTTGCCGGTTGTACACCGTCTAATTTCACTATTGCATAACCACCATCAACGGGGATTGGTGTTGAAACTTTCCCAATTTTTTTTAACTGGGCATCTTTAAACACTTGAGGTAAAGAGTCATCATCAGCAAACCAACCCAATGAACCATTTTTGCCATATGGTGAAAGATCACTATTTTGATTAATTGTTTTAGCTATACGTTCAAAATTAGCCCCAGATGAAAGGTTTTTAGCAATATTCCTAGCTTGTTCTTTATCCGTAGTAAAAATTATACTATAAGCTTTCTTAGCAGGATATGAATAAATTTTGATATTTTTATTATACTCATTTTTAAGCTCGTCTTCAGTAACACCAATTGTTTTTCTCACTATATCTTCAGAAATCACAATATATTTTACTTTTACGCGCTCATTTTTAAAAAACTCTTTTAAATGTTCGTTGTAATATTTTTGTTCGTCTTCTAAGGTAATATTCGCCTCATCAATATCACTTACAGAAGTATCAACTGAGGTTGCATATACGCTTCTAATTTGATTTTTGAGTGAAGATATTTCAGAATCAATTGGCAAAACAAAACTACTACTTGTTAGCGCATTAATTGCTTGTTGTTGCTGTAATACAGTTCTTATAATTTCAGCATAACTATTTGGAGTAAAATTATTTTCAGCTAAAAGATTTAAATATGTCTGATTATCAAATTTACCATTTTTAAAAAAATCTTTCTGTTTTACGATAAATTTTTTAATCTGATCATTACTGATAGCCAGATTAATATTCTGTGAAAATTTATAAGCTAAATAATTATCAATCTGATAAGATAACACATTACGACGCAGCTGTTTAATAAAAGAACTATCTCCTCCAGCATTTGCTGTTACTGCTCTTGCTTGAGCTTCAAATTCAGCTCGACTTATACCATCACCATCAACTTTTGCGATATATTGCTGCTGCTCGCGAGCACTATTACCGCCTCCAAAGCCTAAAAATCCGACGCCAGTGAAAATAAAACATAAAATAATTATTGCAAAAATAATCTTAACAACAATATTATTTGCTGCTGTCCGGATTGTTTCCATCATTTCTTGCGATTCTCCAAATACCTAATGTGAATTTTGAAAGTATAGCATATTTAACTAAATTGGCTATTGTCTGAATGTTAAGTCGCCCAAAAAAAAGATCAACATTAAGTTGATCTTTATTAATAAAAAATAATTAGTTTAATCTGACAGAACTATCAACACTACTTTTTAATTTATTAATAGCCTTTTTAGACGTTTTTTTTAATGTTACTTTTTTATCCACTGGTTCCATACCAAATGGGTTATTTTGCAGTGCAATTGTGAGCACCTCGTCAATCCATTTGACTGGATGTATATCAACTTCAGATTTCACATTATCGGGGATTTCTTCCAAATCTTTTACATTATCTATTGGAATCAATACAGTTTTAATTCCCCCTCGGTGTGCAGCTAATAACTTCTCTTTTAGTCCACCGATAGGTAAAACTTCGCCACGTAAAGTTATTTCGCCCGTCATTGCCACATCAGAACGAACAGGATTACCCGTTAAAGTCGAAATTAGCGAAGTACACATTGCAATACCTGCACTTGGTCCATCTTTTGGCGTTGCTCCATCAGGTACATGCACATGGATATCGCGTTTTTCATAAAAATCACTACTAATACCCAATTTTTCTGCACGAGATCGAACAACCGTTAATGCGGTTTGAATTGACTCTTGCATAACATCACCTAATGAACCCGTGTAAGTTAATTTTCCTTTACCTAATACACTTACTGATTCAATGGTAAGCAAGTCTCCACCGACTTCAGTCCATGCAAGACCAATAACTTGACCGATACGGTTTTCATTATCCGTTTTACCATAATCAAAACGCTGTATTCCCAAGAAATCTTTTAAGTTATCTTGTGTCACAATAGCTTTCTTCAATTTGCTATCTAACGCTAATTGTTTAACAACTTTACGGCAAATTTTTGCAATCTCTCTTTCTAAACTTCGAACACCTGCTTCCCGAGTATAATAACGAATAATACCGATAATAGCTGAGTCATCAATACTAATTTCTTTTGTTTTTAAACCATTATTTTCTATCTGTTTAGTAATCAAGTGCTGCTTGGCAATATTCATCTTTTCGTCTTCCGTATAACCAGAGAGACGAATAACTTCCATTCTATCCAACAATGGCGCAGGAATATTCATAGAGTTAGCGGTAGCAACAAACATTACATCAGATAAATCATAATCAACTTCTAAATAATGGTCGCTAAAGGCATTATTTTGCTCTGGATCAAGTACTTCTAATAATGCTGACGCAGGATCTCCTCGCATATCCGAAGCCATCTTATCAATTTCATCTAATAAGAATAATGGGTTCTTAACGCCTACTTTTGCCATACGCTGAATTAGTTTTCCTGGCATTGAGCCAATGTAAGTGCGTCTATGCCCACGAATCTCTGCCTCATCGCGCACACCACCTAAAGCCATGCGAATATACTGGCGTCCTGTTGCTTTAGCTATTGATTGACCTAGCGAGGTTTTACCTACCCCAGGAGGTCCAACCAAACATAAAATAGGACCTTTAACTTTATTAACACGCCCCTGAACTGCCAAATATTCTAAAATTCTATCTTTTACACGTTCAAGTCCATAATGATCCTTATCTAAAACTTTTTGTGCACCTTCAATATCTTTTTTAACTTTACTACGCTTATACCAAGGAACTTGAATCATCCAATCAATATAACTTCGAACAACTGTCGCTTCAGCAGACATTGCCGGCATCATTTTTAATTTATTAAGTTCAGCTAATGCTTTGTCTGTAGCCTCTTTTGGCATTTTAGCTTTAATAATTTTTTCTTTTAACTCTTCATATTCATCAGGTTTATTATCTATATCTCCTAACTCTTTATGAATAGCTTTAATTTGCTCATTAAGATAATACTCTTTTTGAGCCTTTTCCATTTGCTGTTTAACACGTTGTCGAATGTTTTTTTCAACTTGTAATAAATCAATTTCTGATTCCATCAATGAAATAAGCAATTCAAAACGCTTTACAAGATTAGCGGTTACCAAAATCTCTTGCTTTTGTTCGACCTTTAAAAATAGCGTAGCGGCAATAGAGTCTGCTAAACGAGACGGTTCTTTAAGTAAGCGAATAGAATCAACAACTTCCTGAGTTATTTTTTTGTTAAGCTTTGAGTATTCATCAAAATTAGATAAAGTTAAGCGAATCATAGCTTCACTTATATCATCAGCTTTTTTTACTTCGCTTAATGGCTTAACTTCTGCAATCAAAAATTCATTGCTCTCCTGCTCAACAACATTAATCATTTGAGCCCGTTCAACACCTTCAACTAGGACTTTTACTGTTCCATCAGGCAATTGAAGTAACTGTAAAATATTAGCCACAGTTCCGACTTCATATAGATCATCAATCTTTGGATCATCTTGAGAAGGATTTTTTTGAGTTACAAGAAAGACTTGCTTATCCATTTCCATTGCCCCTTCTAGGCAACGTATTGATTTACTTCGACCAACAAAGAGAGGGATTACCATATGTGGAAATACAACAACATCACGCAATGGTAAAATAGGCATAGTCATGTGTTTGGTTCGTTTTATTTTCATTTCATTCTCTCTAGTAGTACAAATCCATTAGATCAATATTGGGATCGTTTTAAGATATTCAAGTCGATCTTTCTGGATTTAAACATACACTATTTCTGGAACATTTTGACAGCATTTATGGAAATTTGACTTAAATATGAGTTTGAGGTTATCGTTCTTGCCATCATATATATGATGGCAAGTTTTTATTTCAAGCAGAAAGTTCAGCACCTTCACAATGCACTAACTTCGGCGATTGGGATCGCTCAACAGTTTCTTTTTCTACAATCACTTTTTTTATAGCAGTCATTGATGGTAAGTCGTACATAGTATCTAATAATATATTTTCCACAATCGAACGCAAACCTCGAGCACCAGTTTTTCGTTGCATTGCTTTTATAGCAATAGCATCCAACGCTTCTTTAGTAAACTCAAGTTCGACACCATCTAACTCAATTAAAGTTTGAAATTGTTTAGTCAAAGCATTTTTAGGCTCAGTTAAAATATTAATTAAGGCATTTTTATCCAGTTCAGATAATGTACCTATAACGGGTAATCTTCCTATAAATTCTGGAATTAATCCAAACTTCACTAAATCTTCAACCTCAATTTGTGCTAATAATTCTGATTCAGAAACTTTATTTTTAGTACTTTTTACATCAGCGCCGAAACCTATTCCTGTATTAGTTGACACACGATTTTCGATAACTTTATCAAGCCCGCTAAATGCTCCGCCACAAATAAACAAGATCTTTGAAGTATCCACTTGTAAAAACTCTTGCTGAGGATGCTTACGTCCACCTTTTGGCGGAACAGAAGCAATAGTACCCTCAATAATTTTCAATAAGGCTTGTTGAACCCCTTCGCCTGATACATCTCGAGTAATAGAGGGATTATCCGATTTTCGCGAAATTTTATCTATTTCATCAACATAAATAATCCCGCGCTGAGCTTTTTCGACATCATAGTCACAGTTCTGTAATAATTTTTGGATAATATTTTCTACATCTTCACCAACATAACCAGCTTCAGTTAACGTTGTTGCATCCGCCATTGCAAAAGGTACATCTAAAAAGCGAGCTAATGTTTCCGCTAATAATGTTTTACCACTACCTGTTGGTCCTATGAGCAAAATATTACTTTTACCTAATTCAACATCACTGCGACGTGCATAATTACGTAATCGCTTGTAATGATTATACACAGCGACTGCTAAAACTTTTTTTGCACGTTCTTGACCAATCACATACTCATCAAGATGTTTTCTAATTTCATGTGGTGTTGGTAATGGTTGATTGATAAACTCTTCGTGAGAAAGGAAACTTTTTGTCTCTTCTTTTAGAATATCATTGCATAATCCTATGCATTCGTTGCAAATATAAATAGATGATGGACCAGCAATAAGTTTACGGACTTCATGCTCGCTTTTACCACAAAAAGTACAATAGAGTAATTTTTCTGAACTTTCTTTATTCACTTTTACCACCTATTTAATATTAAGATCGTTTACTATATATGGCATCAACTAAGCCATATTCAACCGCTTTATCGGCAGACATAAAATTATCACGATCGGTATCTTTTTCAATCACACTAATGTCTTGACCTGTGTGCATTGCTAAAATTGTATTTAAGCGATTTTTTACCTGTAAAATCTCTTGCGCATGTATTTGAATATCAGAAGCCTGACCTTGGAAACCACCTAATGGTTGGTGAATCATTACTCGAGCATTAGGTAAACAATAACGTTTACCTTTAGTACCCGCTGTTAGAAGTAATGATCCCATTGAACACGCCTGTCCTAAACAAATTGTACTGACATCTGGTTTTATAAATTGCATTGTGTCATAAATAGCCATGCCAGCAGTCACAACACCACCTGGTGAATTAATATATAAATAGATATCTTTATCAGGATTTTCAGCTTCTAGAAATAACATTTGAGCGATAATTAGATTTGCCATATTATCTTCAACTTGTCCAGTCAAAAATATAACTCGCTCTTTTAATAATCGTGAGTAAATATCGTAAGCTCGTTCGCCACGAGAACTTTGCTCAACAACCATTGGAATAACACCCATATATGGTTCTAAAGGCATTTTTATCTCCTAATTAAACAAAATAGCCCAAACAGACGATCCTTATTTGGGCTTTTAAGTGATTTTTTAAATTAAATGAAAAAGCTAATAGATTAAGCAATTTGCTGGTTCATTAATTCGGAAAACGAATAATTCTTTTCTGTTACTTTTGCACTAGCTAATAATAGATCAACAACTTGATCCTCTAATGCTACAGCTCGAATATTTTCCATCGCTTTTTTATCTTTGCGATAATATTCTAAAACTTCTTTTGGATCTTCATATGCAGTTGCAATCTCATCAATTAATGTCTGAACACGCGCTTCATCAGCAGTCAATTTATTACTTTCAATAATTTCACTAAATAATAAACCAGTAGCAACCCGTTTTCTTGCCTCAGCTTCAAATAGTTCTTTAGGTAACTCCATACCTTGTTTTACATTACCACCAAAACGAGATAATGCTTGTTTACGTAATACATCAACTTCACGATCAATTAATGCCACTGGTACATCAATTTCATTATTTTTAACTAAACCATCAATAGCTTGTACTTTAACTTTATTACGAATTGTTGCATTGAGCTCACGTGTCATGTTCTTACGAACTTCAGCTCGCAGGCTTTCAACAGTACCATCAACAATACCAAATCGTTTAATAACATCTTCAGTAAGTTCTGGTAATTCAAGTTCTTCAACTTTTTTTAGTGTTGCCGCAAATATAGCCGGCTTACCTTTTAAATTTTCAGCATGATAATCTTCAGGGAAAGTCACATTAATATCAAATTGATCACCTACTTGACGACCAATAATTGCATCTTCAAAACCAGGAATCATACGACCTTGACCCAATACCAATGCAAAATCATTAGCCTTACCACCTTCAAATTCAGCACCATCGACTTGACCAACAAAATCCAAAGTAACTCGATACTGCTCTTTAGCGGCTTTTTTAACTTCTTTCCAAGCACCTTGTTGCTTGCGTAAAGTTTCAATCATTGTTTCGATATCAGCGTCTACAACTTCTGCTACAGGCTTTTCAACTTCAATTTTGTCTAAATTCTCAACTTTGATTTCAGGGTAAACTTCAAATTCAACAGTAAACGTATAGTCTTCGCCATCTTTATATTCTTGTGGCGTATAAGTTGGGGCACCTGCTGGATTTAATTTTTCTTGAATAATTGCTTCAACAAAATTTCGTTGCATTAAATCACTTAATGCATCTTGCAAAATAGAAGCGCCATAACGTTGCTCAACAATTTTTAAAGGTACTTTTCCTTTACGAAAACCGTCAATACGTACTTTTTTTGCAGTACTAATGAGTTCTTTATCAACCGCTTTTTTGATGTCTTCTGATTTAATTGTAATTGATAAACGTCGACCTAAACCTTGTGTTGTTTCTATCGAAACTTGCATCTTTATACCTCGAGATTATTGAATATTATCTGCCCATAATTATATAAAAACGATAACTGAGCTAAAAAATTTAAAAAATAGGCATGCATTATACCGACCGTAACCGCCTACGTCGAGACATTTAATAGTTTCTTCTCAAGCGATTTCAAACGTTTATTCATTTCGTCAATATGTAAAACTAATGAAGCCGTTTTTCGCCATACTTTATTCTTTTGTAATGGAATACCTGATGAATAAACACCCGGCTCAGTTATTGGACGCATCACCATCCCCATACCAGTGACTGTAACTTGATCACATATTTCCATGTGCCCATTAATAACACTAGCACCGCCAATTAAGCAATGGCGTCCAATGGTTAGGCTTCCAGCCATAATAACACCACCCGCTACCGCTGTATGATCGCCAATAATATCGTTATGCGCTATTTGGCATTGATTATCAATAATCACACCGTTACCTATAACAGTATCATCTAACGCACCACGATCAATTGTTGTTGAGGCACCAATTTCAACATTATTACCAATAACAACACGACCTAATTGGGGAATTTTAATCCATTTCCCTTTATCATTTGCATAACCAAAGCCATCTGCACCAATCACAGTGCTTGATTGCACTAAGCAATTTTCGCCAATAACACAATTATGATAAACTGTGACATTAGCCCACAATTTTGTACCTGCACCTATTGTTGTATCTTTACCAATAAAGCAACCAGCACCAATAATACAATTATCGCCTAATACAACACCGCTTTCGATAACTGCATTAGCGCCTATCGAAATATTGTTACCGAGCTGAGCAGTTGAATCAATGACTGCCGTTGGTGCAATATCTTTTGCTGGCGTTGGCGTTGTATCAAGGATTTGCGCTAATTTTGCGTATGCAAGATAAGGATTTTTTACAATAAGAGCAGCCCCATTCCAATGTTCAAGGCTTTCTTCAGTCATGACAACTGCAGAAGCTCTACACTCTAATAAATTACTTTGTAACTTTTTATCAGACAAAAAAGTAATTTGCCCAAATACGGCACTTCTCATTGATGCTATACCAGTGATAGTTAAATCACCATCACCGTGTAACTTAGCATCAAGTTGCTCAGCCAGTTGCGCTAAACGAAAAGCAAACATTATTATTTAACCTTTTCCAGCACTTTATCTGAAATATCAACTGCATCTGACGCTGATAATGTCGCTTCGGCTTTTAAGATAATATCGTATTTTTCTGTTGCAACAATATCTTTTACAGCCTCTTGGATTTTAGTTAATAATTTGCCTGCTTCTTCAGTTTCACGTTTACGATAATCCGCAGAAAACGCCTTCGCTTTATTTTCAAAATCAGAAATTATCTTATTTAATTTCGTCTTTTCAGAAGAAGACAATGTTAAACCATCTTTTTTTAGACGAGCAGCAGCTTCACCTGCCTTTTTTTCTTCTGCTTGTAATGATTTGGCTCTCGCTTCAAATTCACTATCCAATGCTTTACCAACCGATTCGCGTTGAGGCATACGTTGTAATACACCCATAACATCAACGACACCAATTTTAACTTCAGCATTTGCAAAACTTGCAAATAGCAATGCTGCACTAACACCAAGAACAGATATAATTTTTTTCACTTTAATCACCTATGTTTTTATTTATAACATGGAATTACCATGTAGAACCTATATTAAATTGGAACTGTTGCGATGAGTCACCGTCATATTTCTTAAATGGTTGAGCATAAGAAAAAACTAGCGGACCTAATGGTGACATCCACTGAACCGCAAGACCTGCTGACATTCTAATATCCGATGGCGAACTATAATCAGGGATATTATGCCCTTTTAAGCCCCACTCAGTATCCCATACAGTACCTGCATCAAAAAATAGCGATGTTCTAATATTATCAGCGTATTTTTCGCTAGCAAATGGAGTTGGAACAATCAGCTCAGTACTGGCAAAAGCGATGGCGTTACCACCTACTGCGTCTTTTGATTTTGTGCATCCAGATGTATTTTCTAAGCTATCACAAACACCACTTTTATTAAGATATATCGCTTTAGGCCCAACAGTATTTGATTTGAAACCACGTAGCACTGATGCCCCACCAGCATAGAAGTTTTCGTAAAATGGTAGCTCTTTACCACCAAAACCACCGCCATAGCCAAATCGAGCACGAGTTAGGAAGATCCAATTATGGTCATTATCAATTGGGTAATAGTAAGAGGCATCTGAAACTAGTTTATAAAAGCGATTATCAAATAATGGCGCTGTGACTTTAGCACTAGCAGTCATCTTTAGACCATCTGTTGGAAAGAACCCTCGATCTAAAGAGTTATATGTCCAATAAGCATTTAACAATAAATCATTGGTATCAAAAGAAATAGACTTTCTGTCTTTTACATTTTCGCCCACGGATTCAAAATAACGCCACATACCATATTGCGCTTGCATATCGGACAACTTATGATTAGCATATTCAGTACCAAAACGAACAAAGTTATTTTCACTAATTGGAAAACCTAAATTAGCAGAAGCTCCCCAAGTCTTACTTGAGTATTCAGACTCATCATCTTTATCGTCATTTTTATAGGTATTATAATAAATACTACCACCTAGGCTTACACCATCGACCGTAAAATAAGGGTCAACGATAGAAATAGACGCAGTTTTATCAGTGTCAGTAGTGTTAATATCAAATGAGACACTATTGCCTGTACCTAACCAGTTATCTTGAGAAATACCCGCATTGAAACTAAGACCACTATCAGAACCGATACCTACACCAAATTTGATACTACCTGTATTACGTTCAGCAACTTTATAAATAATATCAACTTGATCATCCACACCAGATACACGCTCGGTATTTGCTTCAACAGTATCAAAAAAACCAAGACGACTTAAACGCTCTTTTCCTAATTCAACTAAACCATTACTTAGCCAAGCTCCTTCCATTTGACGAAGCTCACGACGGATTACGCTTTCGCTTGTTACCGTATTACCAACGATTTTGATATTACGAATATAATAACGTTGACCAACATCAACCAGTACATTTAATTTAACTGTATGTGCACTATCATCCATTTCTGGTTGGATTGAAACTCTAGGATATGCATAACCAAAATTAGCAAGTAAACGCTTAACATTATCTTCAATTTCGGTAATCTTTTTACCATTATAGAGCTCACCAATTGATACTTTTTCATTAGCAATTTTGGCAATCGCTTCTTTATGACCTGCAAAATTACCCATCAATTCAAGTTTAGATAGTTTATACTGTTCACCCTCATGAATATTGATTGTCACGTAAATGCCTTTTTTGTCTGGCGTTAAACTGACTTGAGTTGACTCGATATTAAAACGGGCATAACCGCGGTTTAAGTAAAAACTTTGCAATTCATCTAAATCAGAGGCTAATTTTTGTTTTTGATATTTACGATCGCCAAGCATGTTCCACCAAGGTACTTCATCGCGCAAAGTAAAACGCGAAATAAGTTCTTCTGATGAAAACGCTTTAGCTCCGACAATGTTGATCTGATCGATTAATGCTGATTTACCTTCAGCAACAACTAATTTTAAATCGACACGATTACGAGATAGCGGGGTGACAACAGCTTTAATTTGAGCATTATATTTACCAACACTGTAGTAAAAATCTTCTAGGCCCTTTTCTATACCAGAAAGCATTGTACGATCTAATGCTTCGCCTTCACGAATACCAGAACTATCTAGATTCTTTTTAAGCATGTCGTTTTTGACTGATTTATTACCAGAAAAAGTTATGCTAGCTATCGTCGGGCGTTCTTGAACATGAACAATTAGTCTGTCGCCATCACGAGAAACAGTGATATTATCAAAGTTACCACTAGAATACAGTGATTTGATTATACGACCTAAATCAGCTTCATTAACATAGTCACCAACTTGGATTGGCATTTCAAGCAGTGCAGCACCAAGAGTGACACGCTGTAAACCTTCGAATTTGATATCTTTTACTACAAAATCATCAACACAAAATGCATTGGAACTATATACAGCTGTAGTACCGAACAGCAAAGATGCTATAAGTAATTTATTTATTTTCATCGTAAATGTTTATAACCTCATCCCATCACAATCGTAAAATATCATTAAATAGTGCAATTCCCATTATTACCATTAATAAAACAAATCCAATACGAAAAAAACGCTCTTGTGATTTATTTGATAAGGCACTTCCTTTTATCTTTTCAAATAATAAAAAAACAAGGTGTCCGCCGTCTAATATAGGTAATGGAACAAGATTGATAACTCCCAAACTTATACTAATAAAGGCTAGAAAATATAAGTAAGAGGTTAAACCATAACTTGCTGTTTGCCCTGCGCTTTTTGCGATTGTTATTGGTCCTGATAAATGTTGTAGACCAATAACACCTGTTACTAATTGATAAAGCGAACGAATAGTTAACTTTGTAGTTAATACTGTTTGCGCTATACCTTTATTAAATCCTTCTAAAAAACCATACTGTACAACTCTAGCATCAGATGTGGGATATAAACCAGCAACGCCTTCTCCGTTTTTTTTGACTGTTGGTACGAGTTTAAGATAAATATTTTTATCTTCTCGATTAATCTCTAAAACCATTGCTTGAGCTTTTTTAATTGTACTGGAAAAATCATTCCAATCTACATATGATTGATTATTATAACCGATAATTTTATCACCAACACGTAAACCTGCTTGTTCTGCAGCCGAACCCGATACAATTTTACTCACTATTGGATAAATTTCCAACTTTTTAGGCACAATCCCAAATGCGGTAATCGCCGAGTCTTTTTCTATATCAAAATGCCAATTACTAATATCTACACTATTTTTAACTTCTTTTTGATCACTACCATCTGTACTATCAATATAAGAAAAAGTGACATTAGCTTTTCCCATCGCACTAATTAAAGCTAAATTGACATCATTCCAAGTTTCTACTTTGACATTATCAATGGTTTTCAATTCGGCATCAGCTGGAATTGCTACAGTAGCAGCGGGTGTATTTGGTATCACGTTTTTTATTTTAACAGGGTAAGTTACTGCACCTGTCAAAAAAATAACCCAGTAAATAAGCAAAGCTAATACGAAATTAGCAAATGGACCTGCCAAAATAATTGCCGCTCTTTGCCAAATTTTCTTTTGATCAAACGCAAATTTTTCGTTATTGCTTGATAATGCTGTTGCTCTACCATCAAGCATTTTAACATAACCACCCAGTGGAATCATAGCAATTACCAATTCGGTTCCACTTAAAAATTTATAAGACCACAATTTTTTGCCAAAACCAATTGAAAAACATTCAACACGAACCTTACATAAGCGAGCAACGCAAAAGTGCCCAAACTCATGAATAGTAACTAATATACTCATGGTAATAACAAATAATAACAGTGACCACAACAAAATCTATCACCTTTTTATAATATGTAAAAAGATAATGCAGCAAAAACAGGAACTGCAGCAGTTAAACTATCAATGCGATCTAATATTCCACCATGTCCAGGAATTAAGTGACCACTATCTTTAACACCAGCTTCACGCTTAAACATACTTTCAGTTAAGTCACCTAAAACTGAAACTAAAATTGCTAACAAAGAGCTAATAAAAAATGCGCTGAATCCAATATTAAAAAAATTGAACATGTAAGCAATTACACTAAGTGCAATCGCTAAACTAACACCACCAATAAAACCTTCTACAGTCTTACCGGGTGAGACTTTTACTGCTAATTTCCGTTTACCAAAAGTTCGTCCTGCAAAATAAGCGCCAGTATCTGTCGCCCATACTAGCACAAAGACATAAAGCAACCAAATTGCACCTGTATAAGAATTAGAATTATAGTTTATTGATCTTAATTCAATCATACTAATAAAAAACGGCACTAGCGTAAAAAAAGCAAATAGTAATTTTATAACAATTGAATTGTCCCAATATTTAGTGGTAGCGGGATAGCTGCCCACTAAACACAACGCAATTAGCCACCATACAATTGATAAAGATAAGATAGTGGTATATAGCCTTATTTTTAACTCAACTGAATTTGGAATCAAATAAAGTACACTTAATAAAATGACGATTGAAAGGGCAAAGATTAACCTTGAGGACTTTTTAGTAATATGAAGAAACTGAGCCCACTCCCACGCGGCTAATCCACAAACTAGAATAATAGTTAAAGAAAATAAGGGTAATGGAACAAAAAAAAGAACCACTATTACAAGTGGAATAAGTACAATTGCAGCAAGTATACGATGGATTAACATAAATGTTCCTTATTATGAAGGCCACCAAAACGTCGCTCTCGGGTATTAAATACATTGATTGCTTCATCGAATAAATTTTGGTTAAAATCAGGCCATAAAGTATCAGTAAAATAGAGTTCAGAATAAGCAATTTGCCATAACAAAAAGTTACTGATTCGGTATTCACCGCCAGTGCGAATAACTAAATCAACTTCAGGAAATTCACTCATACACATTGCTGAAGCAAAACGGCCTTCTGTCATTTCATCTAGAGTGATTTCGCCTGTTGCAACTTGCATGGCCATTTTTTTAGCTGATTGCAAAATATCCCAACGACCGCCGTAGTTGGCAGCAATGTTCAGCACTAAACCAGAATTATTTTTGGTCAAATTTTGCGCATTAATAATCATATTTTGCAAATGCTCACTAAAGCGAGAAATATCACCAATAATATTTAAGCGGACATTATTTTTATTCAAACTTTTAATTTCTCTATTTAAAGCATAAATAAAAAGAGAAATTAACGCTGAAACTTCATTAGCTGGTCGCTTCCAGTTTTCGCTGCTAAATGCGTACAAAGTAAGAACTTTTATCTTTAAGGTTGCTGCATAAGTCACAATTTTTCGCACAGTCTTTAAGCCTGCTCGATGACCACTTACACGCATTTGATTACGCTCTTGCGCCCAGCGACCATTGCCATCCATAATTATAGCCACATGACTTGGAATATATCTTTCTTGTGTCATGCAATATCTCGTATTATATCAATCATTGTAGTAATTATATTATTTTGGTCAATTAACGTGTTCCATAAACGACAATCGTTTTACCATGTGCAGAAATCAAATGTTGATCTTCAAGCATTTTTAAAATTCGTCCAACTGTTTCACGTGAACAGCCAACAATTTGACCGATTTCTTGACGTGTGATTTTGATTTGCATGCCATCAGGATGTGTCATTGCATCAGGTTGTTTTGCAAGGTTTAAAAGTGTTTGCGCAATACGCCCAGCAACATCTAAAAAAGCTAAATTACTCACTTTTTCAGATGTAACTTGTAACCGACTTGCCAGTTGGCTAGCTAAGCGCATTAAAATATCAGGATTGACTTGGACAAGCTGCTTAAATTTTTTGTATGAAATTTCGGCCACCTCACAACTTGTTTTGGCTTTAACCCAAGCACTTCGTTCGGTACCTTCTTCAAAAAGACCTAATTCACCTAAAAATTGATTTTGATTTAAATAAGACAAAATCATTTCATTACCTTCGTCATCTTTAATCAATACTGCTACAGAACCTTTTAAAATATAATAGAGAGTTTCTGCTTTTTCGCCTTGGTGTATAAGGGTACTTTTAGCTGGATATTTATGAATATGGCAATGAGATAAAAACCATTCTAAAGTTGTATCCGATTGCTGTTTACCAATCATTACGCCTACCTCTCCATTTAATTTACAACTATGACACTATAACAAAGTTAGACAATAAATCATATACTAACAAACAATCATTTTGACCATTATTTAATTCGCTTAATATCAATTGTTTCATGTAATTGCGACCAATAGATTGCAACCGAACCATTTGCTAATTGAAGTTTAACATCATTAACTTTTTCTTGTAGTGATTTTTCTTGTAAACCGTAGTCTGTACCCTCGCGCAATACGAAGTATTCTATAAGGTTATTTAACGTTTCAGGATCTAAATCTTGCCAAGGAATATTCATGTAAATTACATTAATTTAAAATTAGTGCTATTTTAAATTATTAATTTAAGAATAAGAAGTGTGAATTTAATTATCTTTGCTCTGCTTGCTGTACATTTTACATTAAGGAACAACATAGGCCTATTGAGAGTTTATTTAAAATAGTCACGCCATATTTTTGACAGAGATATAAGTAGGTTCTAAATAGTATTTTATAAAATATGTTTAATATTAAATTAACAAGATAAATGAATACAAAAACCACTCCGAAGAGTGGTTTTAATAGTTTTATAGCTTAACTTATGGGGTGGTGACAGTTATAAACGAAAGTTGGTAACCTTGAATACCTGCTTTATGAGTTGAAAAACTTGAGTAAATGCTATTATGTTTAGCGGCACCTTGAGGAGAACCTAACCAGATAGTATCATTTATACCTTTTCTATTATTAGTATCCGCCGTAAGCGCAGTACTTTCGGCTGGTACGTTGTCATTTTCAGGAATTCCAGCGCCTACTACATGCCATTCAAACTTATAACTACCGGTATACTCAGCCTCACCGGCATCGACGTTATTATCGCTATTTGCATCGTTCCATACTACAGCTGCATATCTTTCGCCATATTTAGGGTTTAAACCATTAGAAGCATAGTTGCTGCTTTGAATCACACCATTAGTATCAATTAAGAAAATACCTGTTTGATATTGTGCAGGCACAATTGGACCAGGAGTAATACCTGGTGGTGGAACACCAGGACCCGTAGTATCGCCAGGTGTCCCAGGATCATCATCAGATGAACCAGAACCATTCGAGCTAAAAATATCACCAACATGTACCCATTTACCTATTGAAGGGGCACCAAAATCAGTTCTTTCTAAGACTTTAAAACCAATTTTGCTTTTTCCAGCAAAATCATTCGTAATAGGGAATGAGATTGTAGCATTGCCATCAGAACCATGAGCTATAGTGGCATTTATTGTCATTTCATCCCAAGGAGAACTCGCATCTTGTCTTGCATAAACTTTTAATGTATTTTTCAGTAAATCACCGTCATCCGTATCGCCATCTGCATCTTCTAATACATATGAAATATGAATAACATCACCAACCATAACTGGTTCGCTTGCTAAAATAGCTGAACCATCTGCATGTGTGATAGTAACAGCCGTTCTATGATCATCTGTTCCCCCAGGAGCTTTCATTACAGGCGCATTACCTTTAATAGTAGCGTTTGTCACTGCTGTTAATGCAAAAGCACTACTTGCTGCATAACCAGCTAAAAATAAGCCTAATGCAACCTTTTTAATTGTAAGATTTTTCATGTTTAACTTCCTATTTTTCTGTGTAAATTAACATGTTGTATTTATATAAATACACCATTACTTGGTGTTCCCTTTTTGATTACTGACGTAAGCCGATAATCTAAATCTTTATTATTATAAAACTGTAACTTGTAATTTAAATCCTTGATCCCCAGCGCACGCAGAAATAGAGGCTGACTGTGGTGTTAAATCTAAATAGCCTGGCGCACCTGCAACAGCTGGAATGCTAGTTCCTAATGTAGCGTAACTTGTACTATTTGTTTGTATTCTATAAGGAACATCCATTCCCATAGCAACATTAAACCACGGCCCTGTAGGTTTGTTAGAAACATCATTTGGTAATGATGTCACTGAACTAGGGCATGCTATTTCATTTGAACCGACCAATGACCAAATCACAAAAGGATTAACAATTGGATCTCCGCCTGCGGTAAACGCTTTAACATGATATTCATTACCCACTCGCCACTCGTTTGGACCCGATGGAGAAAATTGAAGTATAGACCCTGAGCTGCTGGCGATTTTTATTCCATCAGCATTCCACACTTCAATACTACCGGCTCTACCACCTGAAAAATCGACGGAAGCTTTATTAAATGACGAACCAAAACCATACTGATCTAGCGAAATTGAGAAATCAACCATTCCTTCAACATTTGAAGCAACATCTAATGCATAACTATCACCAATCACATCTAAACCAGCGGCAGTTGAAGCATGAGATGATACTTTTTGACCTTTTACAATTTTTTCAAATGATTTCACAATGACACAAGGTTCTTGTCTTGGACATTCATTTATACTACCTGAAGTACCATCAATTAAAGCAATTTTTTCACCATTACTAGTTGCAGTCCACAGCCCAACAAATTCGCCAAATGTTTCAGGTATACGGCTCATTAGTTCATCATCACTAAAACCATCTACATCTTGAAATGAATTGATTGTGCCATTGTTCACCTTGGGTTTAACGAGGGTTGCTAATACTGTCAAACTACTTGAACCATCTGCAGTTTGCGTCGCCAAAGTTGTTTTGTTACCCAAACTATCAACTGCCCATACCCCAATTTTACGCATTGCTGGATCTGGCACTACTTCAAAACTAATAGAGTTGGATGTTGCAGATTTATTGCGACTATCTGTAACGGATACCGATAAAGAATATTTACCATTTGTACTCGCAGGACGACGCTGACCATTTTCATCAATATAACTAGGCGCAACAATTTTCCAGTTATTTGTGTCAACTGGTGGATTCAACCAAGAAGAAGCAGAACAAATCCCAGTTGTCGCACATAAGAAACCACCACCAGCATCAATTTCTAGCATATCGCCAGACCATGCTATACTTGATAAGTTCTTAGCGTTATGAACACTGATACTTAATGGATAAGTTTGTCCTTCAATTAACTGAGTTTGTTCAAGCCCCAAATCGACCGACATTTTCTTTTCTTTATATTCAAGAACGATATAGTTATTACGATCAACTAAATCATAACGGCTACCCTTCAAAGAACGCGCAGATTGAACCATATCTGGATCCAACTGGTCTTTCAACGGTGTACCTATACGATAGTTCATTGTTAACTCAGCTTTAGTTGCTTTTTGATTATCTTGACCTCGTTTATGTTCGGCTTTAATAGTGAAAAGTGGAACTGGCGTATAATCGAGACCTACCGTCACTGCTCTTGGATCTTTTTGTAGATTGTCTTTACCAAATAAAGCGACTTTATCACCAAAGTATTGTTCATACATAAGTGATCCACCTAAATGTGGATATTGTGGTAAATAACCTTGGAATCGAATATCAAAACCTCTTGCCGCACGTTCTAAGTAATCATCAAAATCTTTGGAATCTTTCCAGTCTGATAAAGGATGATAATAGTTAGCCGCAAACTTCATATAATCACTCCACGCTTCGGCACCAATACCTAAACGGTTATGCGAACGTTGGAAATCATGGTCAAAAAACACGTTATAACCCAGTAACCATTTGTTATCAGCCACATCCCAACGCTGACCAATACCAAAGTTACCTATTCGACGATTATGTTCATACTCTTGAAATGATATTTGACTAAATATTAACGTATCTTCAGTGTCATACCATGGGCTAAATAACTTCAAGTTAACGTTATTAAATTCGCCTTTATCACTTAAATCAAATTGTAATTGAGCAGTACCAAAACGACCTAAAAAATCTTGAACAGCGTTACGAGCAGGATCAACAATTTGGCTTTTAACGCTGTTACGTACATAACTTTCTGCGTAATCTTTACCTCTGTTTTTCAGTTGTCCAGATAAACCACCATTATCTGACGATGTTAATTGCTTCCAGTCCTGACTAGCTAAGGTCTGCAATGTTGAAGCAACTTGACTTGCAAGTGCATCTTTGTCTTTTTTCACATCATAATTATCGTCTGAACCTAACTTAGGTAAATTCGCATACTTGTCATCTTTGTCATCTTTTATTTTTATTGCAGGCAATAAAGGGGAATTTTCCGGCAAGACTAAACGCTCACCAACATCAACAACATCTTTTTTATCAAAACGCCCCGCGTTCATTGTGCGCAATTCTGAAATAGAGATACTACTTAAAAGTGCAATTTGATAAAGGCTACGCTGTTGATTGTTAATCATCTCGCGAGCTTTTGAGCCATCTTTTAATTCAATTATCTTATTACTATCTACAGGACCTTGCGATACCTGAGCATCAGCAGCAAAAGCAGATTGCCATCCTAGTGTAGCAATTACTAATGCAGAGATAATTGTTAAATTAAGATTCTTTCTCATCTTAACATTCCTTATATTTCACCGACAAAGCGCATCACATATAATGTCTTGTTAATACCTATTTGTCTTTATTAAATATCAACGTGATTATTTATTTTTATACAATTAATCTTTTCGGACAACTTTTTCTTTAAATTTCTTTACAAAGTTTTTTTCAACTTTTGTGATTTTATTACAAAAAAGTCATAAATCAAAATATTTTATTATAATTTTTTGACATTTTTTTATTGTTTTATTATTTATTATTAAAAATCAAATTTTTAATTCGTAGTGATTAATGTTAATTTTTAGTCAATTAGGTAAATATTACAGATAATAAACTGGCAACATGATTTAAATGAATAAAAATGACATATACATGACATTGCGTGTCTTTATATAATATTTTTGTCATTTACAATAATTATTGTCGTTTATTGCTCTTCATTGTAAAGCTCTAGGTTTTCTGACTCTTTACAAGTTGGAGATCTTTTGTTGTCACTTCTCTTTTGCTCTAATAATGATAAATAGCTATTATCAATCCCTTCAGTAACATATTTGCCATCAAAAACAGAACATTCTAAATGATGTATGTTTGGATTTTGCGCTGTGATTGAATAAACCAAATCAGATAAGTCTTGAAAAATAAGCTTATCAGCGCCAATATCTTTAGCGATTTCATCAACCGTTCGGTTATAAGCAATAAGTTCACTGGCAACAGGCATATCGATCCCATAAACGTTTGGATGTCTAATTTCTGGTGCTGCAGACGCTAAATAGACTTTTTTGGCACCAACTGAACGCACCATGTCAAGAATTTCTTTTGAGGTTGTGCCTCGCACTATGGAATCATCAACTAATAAGACATTTTTACCTTCAAATTCAATGCGGTTAGCATTGAGCTTTCTTCTTACTGACAATTTCCGTGCTCTTTGCCCCGGCATGATAAACGTGCGGCCAACATAGCGATTTTTAACAAATCCTTGCCGATAAGGTTTGTTTAAAATACGGGCAATTTCAAGCGCAGCATCACATGATGTTTCAGGAATAGGAATAACAACATCAATATCAATATTTTTCCACTCTTTTGCTATTTTTTGCCCCAGTTTTTGCCCCATTAAAATTCGTGATTGATAAACCGATACGCCATTCATCAATGAATCTGGTCTTGCAAAATAAACATACTCAAAAATACATGGGTAATATTGCGGATTATCTGAACACTGCTGAGAATATAGTCGCCCTTCTTGAGTAATATAAATTGCTTCGCCCGGCTGGACATCACGCATAAACTCAAAATCAAGAATATCTAAAGCTACGCTTTCAGATGCAACCATGTACTCAATTTTCTGATTATCAAGCACTCTTTTACCAATGACTAACGGACGAATTCCATAAGGGTCACGAAAGGCGACAAGACCATGCCCAATAATCATTGCTACACAAGCATATGCGCCTTTAATGATGTTATGAACATTATGTATGGCAGTAAAAATATTATCGGCAGTTAATGGATAGTCGGGGAACTTATCAAGTTCATGGGCAAATATATTGAGTAATACCTCTGAGTCGGAATTTGTATTAATATGGCGCCTTGCAAGTTCAAATACTTTATTACGTAGCTCATCTGTATTGGTTAGATTTCCATTATGAGCAAGCGCAATACCATAAGGTGAATTAACATAAAAGGGTTGTGCTTCGGATGGGCTAGAGCTACCGGCTGTTGGATAACGAATATGTCCTATCCCCAAATGACCTTGCAACCGTTGCATATGATGTTCTTGAAACACATCTTTGACCAAACCATTCGCCTTGCGTAAACGAAAGCGATTTTGATTATCAATAGTTACGATTCCTGCTGCATCTTGCCCTCGATGTTGCAAAACAGTCAACGCATCATAAATAGATTGATTAACAGCACTACATCCTACAATACCCACAACACCACACATACTATGGTTACCTCAAATTTACCGGACTAAAAACGAAGAAGACTGTTGTATAAAATCGAAAAACCAACGAATGATAAAATGAAAATGTGGAATTAGCTGTGATTGATTCCAATACGATGATTGAGATAACGGCGTAAAGGTATCAACCAAAAAAAGGACTGCCGCAACAACTAAAATTCCACGTAGCACGCCAAAACAGACACCTAATATACGATCAGTACCTGATAATCCTGTTTTTTGGATTAATTGACCAATAATATAAGACACAATTGCACAAACTAATAATGTAGCAACAAAAAGAATAACAATCGCAACAGCAATGCGTATCACATCGCTATCAAAATAAGTTAAATAATCAGTAATATAGATATAAAATCGGCTGGAAATAAAAAAAGCTAAAATCCAGCTAATGAGTGATAATGCTTCTCGCACAAAACCTCGTACGATGCTAATTAATGCAGAAAAAGCAATCACACCAATAATAGTAAAATCAACCCAATTCATCATAATAACTCATAATTTTATATTAAAAATGTTTTATTTTAATTATTGTTTGCAACACAAATAGAACAGCGATTAATTAGCAACAATAATACCTTGCAATTTTGTTAGGTTATTTAAGTTAATAATGACTTGTTCTGCTTGCTCTTTTTTAGCATAAGGACCAACCTGTAACTTAATTAACTGATTAGGTTCTGGATTTTGAGGTAGAGTTCTAACGCTATAATTATTTAACCTTAACAACGCAACTAACTCTTCTATTTTTTGCTTATTTTTTAATGCTGTAAGCTGAATCATATAAGGTTTAGTTTCTTGTTGTGATGTTGCAGGTTTTATTGTTGTTGAGGTATCAACATCATCATCAATGTCAGCTAAAACTAATGTATTTGCATTTTGCTCTGAATCAGGTATGTAAGGAACTTCAGATACATTATTGGTCTCGTCATCAACAACATTGAATGGTGCTTCGTTCTGATTTTGTTGAGTCACACTTTCAGCCTGAAAAATAGGCGTTGTTGAAGTGCGCAAGTTGGATTTGTCCGTTATTATCCATGGAGCAATTGCTGCGATAATAAGCAATAATGTAGCAAAACCTACCAGCCGATTTCTTACTCTATTTTGTTTTTTTGAATTAATTTGTTGATTGTTCGCCATGATTAATTTCGCTTAACGCTCAATTTCAGCTAAAACATCAGATACAGTATGAAATGAGCCACATACCACAATAATATCTTCTTCTTTAGCCTCTTGTATTGCCTTTTGATAAGCTTTAGATACTGTATCAAATGTTGATACATCAAGCTCACCTTTATTTAACAAGTGTTGTTTTAACAACTCGGCACGACAACCTCGCTCACCATAAAGAGAAGCACAATACCACTTGTCACCTTTTAAAATGGATAAAGTACTTTTAATATCTTTATCCTTAAGCATACCAACAACAAATCTAACTTTACCAACATTTAAATATTCGGCTTTTAGTTTTTCTAATTGTTGAGTTAAATAAACTGCTGCGTGTGGATTATGTGCTACATCGAGGATCACAAGTGGTGATCTTTGAATAATTTGAAAACGGCCTGTTAAATTAGATTTTGCCAGCCCTTTAGTTATTTCGTCTTGTGTTATTTTAAGTGATGAATAACTTAAGGCGGCAATTGCAGTTGCAGCATTCGCTAAGGGAACATTGGTAATAGGTAAGCGGTTATATTGTTTTATTGGCGATTTAAACGACCATGAATCTTTGTTAACTTGTTGATAATACCAGTCACAATTTACCACATAAAGCGGGATTTTGACTGAGTTAGCCACTTTTAAAATGGATTTGGGCATTTCTGGTTCACCAACAATAGCAATACTTTTAGTTTTAAAAATACCTGCTTTTTCACGCCCGATGCTCTCACGAGTATCACCTAAATAATCAACATGATCGATACCAATAGTTGTCACGATAGCAATGTCGGCATCAACAATATTGGTTGCATCAAGCCGCCCGCCAAGACCAACTTCTAATATCACAACATCTAATTTTGTTTGTTTAAATTGATAAAGCGCAGCAAGGGTTGCATATTCGAAATAAGTCAGTGATATATCACCTCTGGCCTTTTCTATTTCGACAAAGGCTTTTACTGTCTCTTGTTCACTTGATTCTTGATTGTTAATGCGTACTCGTTCAGTAAAACGTAATAAATGAGGAGAACTATAAACACCAACTTGTAAGTTTGCCTCAAGCAATATCATTTCAAGTGTTCGGCAAGTTGTTCCTTTACCATTGGTGCCAGCAACAGTAAACACATATGGTGCTGGTTGTAATAAATTAAGATGCTGAGCTACCGTCCTTACGCGTTCTAAGCCTAAGTCAATGGTTGTGGGATGTAATTGCTCTAAATAACAAAGCCATGTCTTTAGATCTGACATGGCATTCGGCTGTTTGTTTTGCATACTCAATCAAACGGTCTCGTTAAGAGCAACATTATTAAAAGGATCAGGTAGTTTCATTAATTTTGTGATTAAACTTGCAATTTTAGATCGCATATCTTTACGATGAATAATCATATCTATTGCACCTTTTTCAAGTAAAAACTCACTACGTTGAAACCCTTCCGGCAATATTTCACGAACAGTTTGTTGAATCACTCGCGGCCCAGCAAAACCAATTAGTGCTTTAGGTTCAGCTATATTAATATCCCCCAGCATTGCCAAACTTGCTGATACCCCTCCCATTGTAGGATCGGTCATTACTGAAATATAAGGTAAACCTTCATCTTGCATTTTAGCAAGAATAGCACTGGTTTTTGCCATTTGCATTAATGAAAATAGCGCTTCTTGCATGCGCGCCCCACCACTTGTTGAAAAACAAATTAAAGGGCATTTATCTGCAATGGCTTGCTCTGCAGCACGAGTGAATAATGCACCAACAACAGAAGACATTGATCCACCAATAAACGCAAACTCAAAACAAGCTACCACGACAGGAACGCCAAACAATGTTCCCTTCATTACAACCATCGCTTCTTTTTCGTGAGTCTCTTTTTGTGCGGCAGTTAAACGATCTTTATATTTTTTAGTATCTTTAAATTTTAAGATATCTTTAGGCATAAGATCGGTACCGATTTCGACATCCGACCCCTCGTCTAAAAAACGATATAAACGCACACGGGCAGGAATATGCATATGGTGATCGCATTTTGGACAAACTTCCAAATTAAGATCAAGTTCAGCTTGATAAATGACTTGTTCACAGTTACTACATTTAGTCCAAACACCGCCTGGAATATTCGCCTTTTTATGATCCGACGATATATTATTTTTACTAAGAATTTTTTCAATCCAGCTCATTATGAATCTCTCATTCTGGCACTCTTTACAAATTTGGAGCTATTGTACAATACTTTGCACTAATTCTTAATAGTTGTTTTTATTTTTATCTTATTTTGTAAATCAATTTTGCAGAGGAAAGAATATTTAAATAAAAAATTTGAAGGTAATCTCTGCTTTTAAGACCAAATTTAAAACAATTCATGCACAACATAGCTGATACGTAAAATATCATCTGCAGCAAATCGCTTTATGCGGTTTAATCGTATTATAAAAGTGAATAAATCGATTAAATTTTTGTTTTCTATCTTTAGAATCTTCAAATATTTACTGATTATGCCACATCGCCATGAGAGGAGGTGTTTTTCCGCTTTTCCATTCATTTAAAGGCAAACGGTTTCGTGAATGTTTGATTGATACGCTGGTTATCACTCAATTTAATAAATACCATAAAGCCTCAATTAATCACGAAACGGTATAGAATCCTGAATATTTTTTACAAAAATATAACCTGAAAATTGAACATCACATCTTCACTCAATTACCTATCTCTTTCAGATTTTCTATCCATTTAAGGGCAAACGGTTTCATGAATATTTGATTGATACGCAGGTTATTACTCGATTTAATAAATACTGTGCAACCTCAATTAATCGCGAAACGGTATAGAATCCTGAATATTTTTTACAAAATATAACCTGAAAAGTGAACATCACATCTTCACTCAATTACCTATCTCTTTCAGCTTTTCCATTGATTTAAGGGCAAACGGTTTCATGAATATTTGATTGATACACTGGTTATTACTCGATTTAATAAATACTGTGCAACCTCAATTAATCGCGAAACGGTATAGAATCCTGAATATTTTTTACAAAAATCTAAAAAGAGAATATTTAACTTACTGTCTTAATTTATTTGCAGACATGTAATACCATAATTGACAGTTTTATAACGTTCTTTCTTACTAGATAAGGAAATGAACAGCTTCAATTGACCTTTCTTTGGCATATTATAAATAGTCAGATGAATGACCATAAAGCGTTTTGCCAAATTAGGCACGGTGATTTTTCTTTATGACGTAAGCGAAATATCGCTTATCTGTGAGAAAGCGTTGTTTTGTTTTTTTATGTTTATCCATTATCGTAGTTTCTCAAATTACAACAATGCGAGCAATTCCTACATATCATCTATGTTTAAAATATAATTAATATGACCTACAAAAATTATTAGTATATAATTGGTGAAAGTTTATTTTCCATTTTTGAGATAAGGGGTTATAGATGGACAAGGAAAAAGCAAGCGCATCATCATTTCAAGATGTATTAGAATATATTCGTCTATCACGTCGTTTAAATAAATTAAAGCGTGAAATATCGGATAATGAGAAAAAAATTCGTGATAACCAAAAACGCGTACTCTTACTTGAAAACTTAAGTGAATATATTAAACCAGATATGACTTACGAAGAGCTTCAAGCGATTATTGCGAATATGAAAAGTGATTATGATGATCGTGTTGATGATTATATTATCAAAAACGCGGAAATATCTAAAGAGCGCCGCGAAATTAGCAAAAAAATGCGTAGTTATCGATCTAATTAACATTGATTATTTTATAAATAGCGTCCATTTTATTATGGGCGCTATTTTTATAACTAAATCATCCGCCAGCTAGTTTTACTTTAAATCCTTTACCTTCTAGCAATGACTTTAATAAATCGCGTTTATCACCTTGAATTTCAATATTGCCATCTTTAAGCGAACCACCACATCCACAGCGTTTTTTTAATTCTGCGGCTAATTGTGATAATTGGGCATCATCAATATCGAATCCCGTAATAACACATACGCCTTTGCCCTTACGACCTGATGTTTGCCGTTGAATTCGAATAATACCATCCCCTTTAGGACGCGAGATGACCGGTTCAGTAGGTTTAATTCGTCCTTTATCGGTTGAATAAACAAGTGGATTACCAGACATAATTTAATTAACTCTTACTTGGTTCAAGTGTTGCTAAAATTGTTTGTAACGCGTTAGCCGGATCTTGTGATTGCGTAATCGGGCGTCCAATCACTAAATAATCAGAACCGGCTGCCTGAGCTCGCTGAGGCGTCATAATACGACGTTGGTCATCCGGATTGGTACCTGCTGGTCTTATACCTGGTGTGACCAATTTAAAATCACCGCCTAAACGTGTTCTAAAACTTTGTACTTCTTTAGCTGAACATACCACACCGTCAAGCCCACAGTTTTTAGCAAGTATTGCCAGTCTTGTCGCTTGTTCTAAAGGCGATACATTGATACCAATGTCTTGAAGATCAGTTGATTCCATACTGGTTAATACTGTCACAGCGATCAAAATTGGCGCATCTTTACCGTACGAATAAAGCGCATCTTTAGCTGCTGTCATCATTCGCGAACCACCGCTAGCATGAACATTTGTCATCCAAACACCAAGGTCAGCTGCTGCGGCAACTGCTTTTGCGACAGTATTTGGAATATCATGAAATTTAAGATCTAAAAAAACATCAAAACCTTTTTGCATAATCTGTTTAATAAAATCAGGCCCTGCATGCGTAAAAAGCTCTTTACCGATTTTAAGACGGCAATCTTTTGGATCAACTTTATCAATAAAATTCCATGCTGATTTAACATCCGCAAAATCAACTGCAACAATAATTGGTGATGATGATGACATAACTCATTTATTCCTTTTAATCAAAATTTGTTAGCTATTTTTTCTAATAAATTCATTTAAATCAGCATAAAAAATGCGAGCACTTTCTTTGTAGCCTTTTAAAGTTTGGTGCACTAAATCAGGACGAGCCAATCCTCGTTGTCGCCACTGTTTAATGGAAAACTTACCCCCCATCGCAACTTGCCAATCCCAAAATAATGTTTTTTCGGATTTGGCAACTTGTTTTTGAATATTCATTATTTTTGCAAAAGACTTTGGCATATTTTTTTCATTTGCCATAGTGTCAGGTGGCGTCATTATTAAAATGGCCGCATTAGGTAAATTTTTACGAATCAACCTGATATTACTCACTAAATTTTTTCGGTATTGATTGGCGTCTAATGTTTCATCAAAACTTTCATTTGTCCCATATTCTAAAATTACTAAATCACTTTGTGATACAGCAAGTTCTTTAAACCAATCCTTCCCCCACTTTTGCCAAATCGTTTGTTTAGCACCATTAGTAGCAATAGATGAAACAATAACGCCGGATTGTTGATTGCGCGTTAACCAAATTCCACCCAGCTCCACATCTTTTTGACCTTTTATAACTAAAGGCATTTTAGTCACAACCGATGCAGTTTGCCAAACATTTGGGGTTGGCGTATAGCTTAAATTAATTTTTTTATCATTTATATCATAAAGCGCTAGCGATCTTGAGTTGTTTTTAAGTGTCTTGAAAGTTAATTTAATTTGCCAATCTTTATTATTCGATCCTCTTGGAACAATTTGAATAGTAGCCGAATCTTTACTGGGTTTTGCAATAAAGCCGCCCATAGGAAAATCCAGGTTACTTAACGTTCGGCTACTTAGCACATCCCAATTCCTAGATTTCCATGTAACAACCGCATGACTTTGTCCTTTTATAGCGACAGGCGTTATCCAACCAATACCGGCGTTACCATATTTTTGTTGCATTAATGTTCTAAATTCACCAGTAAAGAAATCGGCTGCCGAATGCGAATCACCAAATTGTGTAATATTGACGACTTGATTTGTTTTTTTGTTATCGGCTAGCGATTTTAAACGCGTAGCGAATTTTTTGGCGTTAGGATCTCCAAAATCAATAATAGTAGATACTGTGGTCGTTTTACTTTCCGCCACACTGCACCCAACCGTAATCGCTATGGCAATTACGGCTGTAATATATTTTAAAAATCTAATCATTATGGGTATCCTCTAATTCTTTATAAATTATTTTTTCCATAATAGCCTTTGCCAAAATTTTTTGGCCTATTGACGTAAAATGGACCCCATCATCAACCCTTACTTTAATTTTTGCTTTATCGGTTTCTATAAAATTACTAAATTTTTCGTATGTACAACCCAGTAATTCGTTTGTTGTTAAAAAATGTTGTTGAACTTTTTCTAGCTCCGACTCATACAAATTATTTAGGTAAACCATCCCATTGTTTAATTTTGGTTTTCGCATACAAGGTGCTGCAAGCCAAAGTACTTGAACATCATGTTCAATGGCGCTATTTAAAATAGACTCAATACGTAAACGATAATGTTCTTCCCATAATTCGGATTTAAATTTAGCATATTTGACATAGCCTTTAACTGGAAAATCCCAAGGATCATTAGCGCCAAGAAAAACAACAAGCAATTTGATTGAAGGATCGGCAATTAGATTATCATTAATTGTTTTTGGCCAATCAAAAGCGCTTGGATAAGCAAGTCCTGTGCTCTGTTTGCTTAAGTCAAGGCTTTCTATTTTATATTGCTTAAAAAGCATTTTTTTAACATATGGTGCAACGCCTTGCATTAAAGAATCACCAGCAAAGAACACTTTATCATTACTTGTTAATACAATCGGTAATGGCTCATGGGGTAGTTCAATATCCCCTTGTATTTTTTTAGGTTCATCTTGTAATGCTAGCTCGGCTTTGGGCTTATTGTGATCGACGAAATCAGAATAATTTTTTAAATCAGGGCCCATCAAGCTATTTTCAGTATCGACTTTTTGATCGCTTTTTACTTCGGCAGTATTTTTATTTTGTTTTATATCTTCAAGCTCAGTGATGGCTAATTTAGATGTTTTATTTTCGGTGACAGGCAACATAGCATCAAACGGCCTAGTAAACGGGATTGATGTGTGTGTTGATGCATATTTTTGCTCGTCACTTTTGCTGTCTTCAAGCTCTTGTGTTGAAGTTTCTTGAATCGCTAACGTGTCACTATTAAACAAATCGGTATGATACACTTGCTCGCCATAAATCAATATTGATTTGTAATAAATCGCTATTAATGCAATGGCGGTAACAAACAATATCACCAATATATAACGAGCAGATAAAGGTTTATTTGCAAGAATAGGAGAAGTACTTACTTTGTTAGTTTTTTTATGATCTTTTTTAAGCGTATTTTTATTTAGCGATTTATGACGTTGCCGCTTCAAATTCGATTTGGATTTTCTATTATTTTTTGAACACGATTTTTTATATATCATCATAATTAAGCGTTATTAAAAATTAGCATAAATAAAGTTTGGCATACCTGATGGTGCAATATAAATAACTAACCACAAAATTAAAATAAAGACCATTGGTAAATAACAATGCGGTATTTTTGTTAGCTGTATAATAAACCACTCAGGAAAATTTTTACACATTGGATAGGCAAAGTAGATGAAACAAATAACCAAAAATGCCCCTGCATAGTGCGGTTCTATCAGAAAGTTATGCATTAATGCAGTCAAATAATCAACTGCATCAGACAAACTTTCACAATTAAAAAATAGCCATGTAAAACAAATATAATGCCATGTTAATAATCGTGCAACCAGTGGCGAGCGTGCTGTTACCCAGCCTTGTCCAAAATAACGATCGCCGATATTAAGTGCCACTGTACCAATACCATGACAGGCCCCCCAAATAATAAAATTAATACCAGCACCATGCCATAATCCTGATAGCAACATAGCTAACATGACATTAATCTGAGTTCGTATAAACCCACGACGATTACCACCGAGAGGAATATAAATATAGTCACGAATCCAACGTGATAAGCTAATATGCCAGCGAGCCCAAAAATCTCTTAAATTCAATGCCAAGTAAGGAAAATTAAAGTTAATTGGCAAGCGAAATCCTAACAATAACGCAATACCTGTAACTAAATCAGTATATCCCGAAAAATTTAAATAAATTTGCATTGCATAAGCATAAAGCCCCACTAACAAATCAATCACACTAAATTCTAACGGATTGGCAAATATTGGATTAACCCAGTGTTCACTAATAAGTCCGCCTAGACAATAAACCTTAATCACAGCCAAGATAAGCAACGTAAAGGCACGAATTGGTTCTAAAATTTCACGGGGCTGAGTTATGTTAATTTGCGGCAAAAAGTCTTTAGCACGGTTAATTGGGCCGGCAATTACACTTGGGAAAAAAGACAAAAATAAGGCAAAATCCCAAAATTTAGCAACGGGTAGCTCTTTCTTTTTTACCGAAACTAAGTAACTTACCGAATGGAAAGTATAAAAGGAGATGCCGATAGGTATTAATACGGTTATAACTGGTAATAAAATAGGCAAATTGAAGAAGTTAAGCAGATCTTGCAACTCATAACGAAAGAAATCAAAATATTTAAATAATGCAAGATTAACGATTGATACACATAACCCCAAAAATAGCCATCGCTTTGCATGCCGATTCGATGCTGCAATCATCACTGAAAATAAATAGATCGCACAAGTATAGATAAAAAGGATAAGTGCAAATTGCCAGCTATAACTACCAACAATGAGATAACTTGATACTAAAAGTAGGATATTTTGTATTTTAGGCGATCGGTAACATCCCCAATACAAGGCAAAGAAAGCGATAAAGAGTAAACCAAATTCAATAGATAAATAACTCACTACGATCCTTTTTTACTTAAACGTATGGTTTCCTGAAACTTCTTTACAAAACCCTTTATAAAAAGACTTAGCTTTTTACTTCGCTAATTAATTCGGATTGAGCAAGTACATTATAAATAATAAGTTCCTTATTCAATCCAGTAATCGTTAACAACTGATTTCTTGCTTGCAACCATAGATGATAAAGCGCAGAAATCTTTTCATTACTTTTAGTCGCAAGTAGCCGAATTAATGGGACTTGATCACGATTCACAATAAAACGCCCAACTTTTTGCTTCGCTTTCAGCGCATCGCTTAACAAGGCACAAAACCAAACAATTCGTTCAATAAAGTCTTCATTATCAAAAGTTTTAGCTAGCTGCCAATAATTATTTTGTGGTACCAGTTCTAATAGATGATCACAAAATGCTTTTCGTTGTTGCCACTTTTCTGGTGCTAATAGTGCAGCCGCTTTTAGTGGCGCATTTTCGCTCAATAATAACGCCGAAGCAAGCTCATTATCGCTGTATTGCTGATTTTGTTTGCTTTTTAGCCATTCAATCGACTGCTGTAATTCAGGAACAGGTAAAAAATAAGAAAAACAACGACTATGGATCGTTGGTAACAATTGGCTATTATGCTCATCACTTAAAATAAAGTAGGTACTTTCTGGCGGTTCTTCTAACGTTTTTAGTAATGCATTGGCAGCAGCTTCGGTCATTAAAGCTGCCCGTTTTATCCAAATGACTTTATTGCCACCTTGCTGGGATTTTTCGTAAACCTTGCTTGATATATTACGTATTTGATCAATACCTATTGACTGTTTTCCTTGTTCATTGGTTATTACATAATAATCGGGATGGTGGTGAGACAAAAACAGTTGACAACTATGGCATTTTAAGCACGGTTCCAATTGAGGTGAAGATTGACATAATAAACGGTTTACAAGCGTTGAACCAAACTCATCTTCACCACTGCCTTGAACATAATGTATTAATAAGGCATGATGAGCTCGTTTATGCATAATGCCAGTAGCTAATTGCTGATAAGGTAAGGAAAGCCAAGGATAGTCATTTAAGATCATGCAATATTACCCTGTTTTGTTAACCATGTTGTTAAAATTTGTTCAATTTGCTTAGTCACATTGTCGATTGGTTTTCCCGCATCAACAGTAATAATTGTTTTATCTTGCTTGGCAAGTTCTAAATAGCGTTGACGAATTCGTTTAAAAAATGGCAATGATTGTTGCTCAATGCGATCAAGCTCACCTCGAGATCTTGCTCGCATTAAACCAATTTCAGGATCGATATCCAAATATAAGGTAAGATCAGGTTTAAAATGACCTAATACTTGCTCCTTTAATGTCGTAATAAAGACTTTATCTAACTGTCGCCCACCGCCTTGATAAGCTTGCGTGGATAAGTCATGGCGATCGCCAATCACCCATTTACCAGCTTTAAGTGCAGGTTTAATCACATTATCAATCAACTGAATGCGTGCAGCATATAACATTAACAATTCGGCTTTATCTGTCAAAGGCTCATTATCTAAACCATTTTTAATAATATTACGTAATGCTTCAGCTATCGGCGTTCCACCTGGCTCACGTGTAAATTGCAAATCACCAATATCGTGTTGATTCAAAATGCGAGCAACAGTATTAATAGCCGTTGTTTTACCCGCCCCTTCAAGCCCTTCGATGACAATAAATTTGCCTGTCATACTAAATTCCTAATCTATTTATGATACGCCTGTGTTAAATACCGCGCTATTGTACGCTATTTTTGTCCATTATTTTAGCCTGCTATTATTAATACATACTTTCAGTTTTACAAAATAAATAAAAATTACCAATAAATGCCAAAGCACAAGTCACAACAAAAAACATGCCGTTAGACTATTATTTTATTATTTTCATAATAAAGATTTTATTAAATAAATAATTAATACAGTTATTACCAAATTTTAGATGTTTAATGAAGTAACTAATAAAATCACCTAATAAAACCATTGATTGATTTATTTATTTTTTATGTGTAACAGACTTATATATGCCAGTAAAAAATATGATAGATAGATGGGTAGATAAATAAAATATATATTTAATAGCCTAATTAATTATATAGAAGTTAGTTTATCCTTGTGTATACAAGGAACACATCATAAAGAAAAATGATTGCAAACTTGATTACACGCGGTTATTTTCTGCAAGATATTTTTTACCATCTAAAACGTAATGAAAAATTTGAAACATCTTTGTTTAATTTTTATAAATTAATTAGAAGTGGACGCTATCCACTACTAGATAGCGCATTGAAGACGAAAAAAGAAGAAAATAAAACCAACAAACTTTAATCTATACCATGATTCAATTTATTAACTATCCAAACTCTCAGTTTTTTCCCCTTTGATCTAGATGAAAAAACCCAATATCCTTTGTATTCCGCTGGAACAGTGACTGATATAAAATATCGTTGAGATGCGGGAATATCGTTATGTAACAATACATCCTGATTGCAATCAAATTCAATATCTGAGTTTAATTTGTTAATAATCCAATTCGCTAGTGTTAAGTTGTTCTTTTTTGCTTCTTTGCTCCACTTCGACTTTGTTTTAAAAGTAACAGCAAATTTAACGATAGTAGTTTTCATAAAAAGCTCCCTATATTAAAAAAAGTAACTATTGATAAATAAATAGTTAATTTCTCGTATACATGTTATATAGAAAATTAGTTTCTACCGAATATGATAGTTTCAAAATATTGTTCAACAGTATTACGATCATTACTTGATAATGATTTAAAAAATTCCAGTTTATCCCTGTGTATACAGGGAACACACAATAAAAGGAACCCTCTATTTAGATCGTAACGGTTTATCCCTGTGTATACAGGGAACACGATGATGTGGTTTTAACTGGTTACATTGAAGCCGGTTTATCCCTGTGTATACAGGGAACACGAGTATCAAAGATCGGTATTCCGATTATTTTGTGGTTTATCCCTGTGTATACAGGGAACACGGATTTACGGAGTCATGGTGTGACTATGTTAACGGTTTATCCCTGTGTATACAGGGAACACTCTAAACATAGCTATTTGTTTTATTTATAATTATATCGACTGAAAAATTCTACCAGATTTTTTAAATTTTTAAATAGCTTTAAGTTATTGATTTTTAACAGGAAAAAAGAGACCAGCCGTAGTCCATCTAGATCTACCGGAACTCTTCTATTTGTACCATAAGTTTGGAAGTCAAATCCGGATTCGGTATTCGTTGCCCAAGCAAGTACTACATTGCCTTCCTCTGCTAATTCCATTATCTGTTGCCATACCATTTCTCTAATTGGTCTGGAGATATCACCAATGTAAACCCCGGCTCTCACTTCTAACAACCAAATAGCTAAACGCCCCCTTAGTCTGGGTGGTACATTTTCGGTCACAACCACACACATACTCATAATTAGTGACTCCTAAAGCCACTATCGGCAAGCGATTTAGGTTCTGGAATAGCTGGAGGCTGAACATCGTCAGGTGGTAATGGCGGTTCAATGCCTCCGGCTGATAAGACATCTTCAATCAGTGGGATTAATTTAGCTAATGTCTTTTGACTTCTAAAAATTTCACGGCATGCAATACGTACTTCGCGATCAGGATCAGGGATTTTTTTAGCGGCTATTTCAAATGCTTTGGGCACAACCGTATCAAATTTAATAATATCTGCTATGTCATAAACAAAAGAGAGTGGCTTTCCGCTATGCACAAAACCAATCGCTGGCGCATAGCCGGCAGCCAAAATCGCAGCTTCAGTGATACCATATAAGCAAGATGTTGCGGCACTAATGCACTGATTGACTTTATCGCCTTTTTCCCAATCTTTAGGATCATACTTTCGACCATGCCATTTCACATGATAGCGTTTAGCTAATAATGAATAGGTTTCGCGTACACGTGCTCCTTCTATACCTCGAAGCTGATCAACCGAACGTCTAGTTGGTGCTGGCTCGCCAAAACGCAGTTCAAACATCCTTTTGACGACTTTTAAACGTAAATCATCATCTAACGCTAATTTTGCTTGATAAAGTAGCTTATCCGATCTCGCTCCGCCGGGCTGTCCAGATGAATACATTCGAACACCGGCTTCACCAACCCAAACAAGCAATGTTCCTACCGTTGCAGCTAATTTGACAGCAGCATGAGAGACTCTTGTGCCGGGTTCCAGCATAATACAAGCAATAGAACCAACGGGAATATGGGTTCTAACACCTGTTTTATCAATCAGTACAAATGCACCATCTAACACATCAATTTGTCCATATTGTAAAAATATCATTGATGTTCTATTTTTGAGCGGGATGGGATTAAGCGGAACATATACCATGTTATGTTCCCTATTGATAACGTTTAATCAAGAATAATCCGCAACCAAATCCTTTACTTTTACCAATTCCTTGATAGAGCGTATCTAAAAACAGTTCAGGATGAGTGACCGTTAACATCCCTTGAAAATCAACACTACTAAAAGTAATAGGTTTAGCATCTACTTTCTTTTTAAATCGATGTTGATAATAACCAATAATATTACATTTAGGTTGTTGCCCTGCATTTTGCATAAGTGAAAATCCTCTTTTTTCACCTTGATTAACTAACCAATTTAATGCGGCTTGATTCTGTAACCCATTTATCTCTATTGACGAGGATAGTCCTTGCTGTTTTGCCAAAAATTTGGCATTCATCATCACATCACTGCGTTTACCATTTTTTAAAATAATAGGATTAGCGCGCAGTGAAAACATTAAATTCATACCGATGGTTAATTGTGGTGCATAGGGTTTTGTTTCAACAATAAATAATTGATGATCTTTTATCGGTGCAACCTCAGATAACAGATAGTAGTATCTACTTTGTCTTGTTGCTTCTTCGCGAAACAAAAATGTCCGTTTTTCTTGATTAGGAAAAAGTTGCCATAACCATTGATGAATCGCATATTGACCAGCATACTGCATCTTTTGCTGCATGACATAAGGGAGGCGATCTAGTTTTAGGGTAACTCGAGAAAAATACATCTATTCGCTCCTTTTTAAATATCCTGAATATTGCAGGCGTGGTTCAAAATACCAATGATTACGGTTTATTGGTTGATCTTGCCGGCGCTGAATTTTTATTATTTCAAAATCGGCATCTTGATCTTTATGTTCCCAATAATATTCATCAGCAACACTGTTTAACAAATCGCTAATGACAGGATCGCGTTGATGATATTGTTGATAATGTTTATCAGCAAAAATAAATGCATCACAAAGCGTTCCTTCGTAGAGAACAGGGGATAAAGGCAGTGCCAATGGCGAGTTTTTTCTACCTACATATAATGGAAAAACTGGCGTTAATAATGCTTGTTGTATTTGCTGCACACTGTAGGGAGCACCTTTGGTTTCTGTCATCACAATTTGATAATAAATGTCGTTATAATATTCACGCTGTGAAAGTAGGGTTTCTAACTCATTAGGATTGCGACGAATTTCATCAAAACGGGTATATAATAACTGCTTTTTATTTGCTCTGGGGACTTGGACAGTTTGAAAATCTCTAAACCAACTGCTGTTTGCTTTAAATGGGCGTATCGCAAAATTATAGTGTTGATTAAACGTATCGATTTTATTGTCTTCACGCCGAATACCTAATGCCGCCGCCACTAGCCCTAATAAAGCCGAGCGAGAAGGAATATCATTACTATGGCGAACCTCGCCAATGGCATGCTCTCCCCACGATGTCAATGGTGCATAAATCTGGAAGATAAGATGTTTTATCATCTCGACGGCTCCTTATTTTTGGGCAACAAAATCTAATGCAGCGGTTAAGGTTCCTTTTCCTGTTTCAGTATTGAGTACGTAGCGACTATCGGCACATTGACCATATACCTTATCAAATTTATCAAGCTGTTGTTCTAAACGCGCAATCGCATCATTAACCATATCTTCGCTACGAATTGGATTAAAATAAGCAACAGCTAACGAGCGTGGTTGTTGAACCCCTTTTTCAATCAATAAGTAAGAGGTATAAGCCCGTGATGCAAAACTATTTTGCATACCGGTTGGTGCTACTTTAGCCGCAGCTTCGGTTAAGGCTTTTAATGTTTTTTCAACCAATGCCTCATCGCCATTTAGGTTTTCTAACAATAACTCACGACTAATACAGATGTAAGTATAAAAAAGAGCTGAAGCAAAACCACGTTCACCTAAATGTGCTGAGCCGGCATCTTCCTCATTATTATTTAAATCATCCACTGCGGTAAAAAAGTCATCTTCAATGGTGACAGTACTAACTCCTAAAGCATGAGATACTTGGCAAGCAGCTTCAACATTAAATGCAGGACTATCAGCTAACATTCGCCCAAACAAAGCAATATCAATGCAGCTATTTTCTTTACGGAGTAATTTAACCTCGGTATCAGTCGGCTCACGATTTTCATTAATTAACACTTCTACTAATTGATCAATGGCTTGTTTTTCATTGCTACTAATATGCACCAATTGTTCAATATCTAAATTAGCCAAAGGATCTTTCGGTGATTTTTCATTTTTTACTTTGCCAAATTGTGCAGCAATTTTAATGGCGCTCGCTTTCGCAATTTTTTCCGAAATGCCTTGATCAAGCATATTTTTATAAACCCAATCTCGCGCAAATCGACGCGAACGCACGCCTAGATTGTCACTTAATGATTGATAAAAGTAATCCGAAGTTCGCCATGCTCTTTTTAAACTTTGCGATGAGATACGTAATCGGTCACTGTTGCCCATTTTTGCAGTTTTTGGTCGACCAAGTTCATCACGGTTTAAATTAGATGGCGCATAAGCAGTCAATAAGTGTAATTGAATAAATGTTGTCATTGTCGTTATTCCTTAGGTAATTTATTAGTCGAGTAGTAATCCATCGCCCAACGAACAGAAAGGCGTTCAAACGGATTGATAGTTGGAGATAAATTTTGTAGTCGATTATGCCACTCTCGCACCCACAAAAAAATGCCATCAGCAAGTGAAAAAAGATTTACCCCCTGTTCACCACGTAATTTGATAGCACGAATTAATCGTCGACAAAACTCTTCAGGTGTTTCACTGGTTTGTAATTGCTCAAAACGTAAAGGAGACATAATATTACGCTGTCCGCCTTTTGCCTTTTCGCTTAATTGTGCAGCAAAAGGGGCTTTCTCATTATTAGCGCTCACAAAAGCAGCAACCGCAACAAATATTGCTAATGCCTGCTGATGAACAGGGGTTGGTGTTAATCTGTGAGTATCGTTAAATAGTACGTTGGCTAAACAAAAATACCCTTCATGTAACATAACCCCAAAAGGTAATGTCGCTCGACGTAGTTCAGCTCGTAATTTTCGCCCATTATAAGTACCGCCATAAAAAGGATATGATCTTTGTTGCAGCATTGAAAACCATTCATTAATACATTTTTTGTGGCTTTCATTTAATATAATTGTCTTTTTAATAAGATTGTTTGACATACTGTTCTCCCTATCCAAAAACAAGGCTATTTGGTGTTTTTTATCTTTTTTATATGCTTTAGTTTATTAAAATCAATGAGTAACTTTTCTCTAGCACTGATTTTTTGGGATGTAACCAACTGTTCATCAGGATTAGCAAACGCCGCTTTATCATAGGTTTGAGTAATATAATGTAGTAAAGTATTTGCCCAATTTGCTAACAAATGGAATCGACCTTCGGGATTATCTTTTTGGTCTATTAGTTGTTTTACAAATTGGTAAAATGCTGGTTCGGTCTCTTTCCAATAAGCGATGTCTAACAAACTAGATTGTTTATTTATCGCTGTCATAGCTTTACGCAGTATTGGCAAGGTCTCTTTACTTAATTCTAATGCCAGTGCAATAAGCTCTTCTAGGTCGCTGTCAGGATCAGCTAAAGCGGGATATACAGGAAAAGTGTGTTCATACCAGCAACGTGCTTTCATATTGTCAAAATCATAACCAAAGCACCATAAGCGATAGTGTTCGTTATCTTTTAGCCTACGCGCTTCATGGATAAAGACCACTTTTGCCGCTTCAACATTATCATGTTTTGTTAGCATACCTAGCCAATCGCGATAAATTAAACCACCGGGTTGACCTTTAATCGCTAATGGTGCGCCTGATTTACTATCAATTCGATATGGCGTTAAAGGATGTCGCCAATGTTGATATTGAACACCATAATTTTTAGTGTGATATTGCGTAATTAATTGTGACGAAGTTGCACCACACAGATCACATTTCCCTTGCTTAGTCTGTTCAAAATCAAGTTCTATTCGTCGTGGCATTCCCCAAAAAGCTTGGCAATAACTGGCTTGTTCAGGAAATAGACTCAAATTCTTTGGTGGTTCACTGGTTTTAGTCGTATTGAGCCATGGAAAGACAGATTCATCAAATTGGCGTGGTTTATCATCATCTAATGGTATTACGTTTAACCATAATTTCTTCCATAATGGTGTTGGTTTATTTAGTTCTGGCATAATCAACGTCGTTATCGGCCCACCACCACGCAAACTAACTCGATGTCCTTGTCCACCAGATGGTGCATTAGTTTGTAAAGTAAATAGTGCTATTGCTGCACAGTGTGGGCAAATTTCCTTGACAAAATCACGTTTGATAAAGTGGTCGGTGTTCTTCTTTAATGCGTTTTCACCCGGTGCTTCAACTAATAAACCTGATATTGGTAAAGCATTGCCGTCTAATTTCGTGAAATCTTGCATAAAGGCGGGTTTATTTGCACCAAATTGCATAGCCGATTTAACTTGATCAAATGCTTTATCTAAATCAGATTGCGAAATACCATCATCCCAGTAGTCAAACCACTCCTCATTATCTTCTGGAGAAAAGGTGGTTTGCAACAAACCGATAAGAAACTGATAGGCAGCACCTTGAAAATCAGCTCTAAAATAGGCTAAATCAGAAATAGTTTCATCAGCGATTTGACTAGGTTTAATCTTACTAACATGACCATCAAAATGGATAACCGGAATCCATTTTTCATCTAACAGCGAGAAAGAAGACAAACTATACTCCTTATTTAGAATTTTAATGTAAGCGGAAAGTTAGTTGTTCCGCTTATCGGCATTAACTTAAATTATTTAAGTGTTCTGGGGGCTTGTTTATTGATCTCAATACTTAAACAATAAGATCGCGTTTCTTGATCATCTATTTTCTGTTTGATTTCAACAGCCCAAACTTTTTTACAAAAATTGGCTACTTTTTTGCATTGCTCTTTGTATTTGTAAATGAATAAAATATTTTATAAAATCCAAAGTTAATTATTATAAATACTAATTTAAATTAGCCATTAAAAATATAAACAATATATGTGTATATCAAGAATTACTAATTTTAACCATCTTTAAATTAGCATAAAAAAAAATCAGCATCAATAAAAAAGTCTGTAGACAATATAAAAATTTAGCGATATGTTAAACTGGTATTGTTTAATATGATCGTTCCTTATTTTATAGGGTTAGACCGTCTGTCGACAAAATGTAGTGTAGTTCCCCACATCTAGTGGGGTTTTTCTTCTAAGTATACTACTTAAACAAAAATTTTTATTTTTGACTACTATTTATTGTCAAAAATGAGATCTGCATTTACTCTTTTTCAAGATATAAAAATAATTTCGCTAAATAGACTGTATTTAAAACTTGATAGTTAAAGCTCTTCGAGGCACATTATGCGAAGCATCATATTAACAAAAGCCTATATCATAACCAGCCATAAATGGGCGACATAGTACTGGTTAGCCATTATAATAACGAAATAAATATTAACCCTAACAAATCATTACCAATATAATGCAACCTAGAGAGATTTATGAATCAACAAAATAACAATAATTACCTTGATGCAGTTCAAACTGATGTAAAGCCCCCTTTTATAATTGCTATAATGCGTAAATTAGTCCCTTTTTCAATGATTTGGATAAGCTTAGTGTTAATGTATGGTGTCGTTTGTATGTACACAAATGCCGTTGGGCAAGATGAGTTTTACCGTTTTATCTTCTTTTTGCGTAGTCCTTTTGTTGTGGTGCTTAATTGTATTGCGTTATTGGTTAGCGTTTTCCATTCAATAAGTTGGTTCAACTCAGTGCCTAAAACGATATTTTCATACCATACTGATAAAAAAACAAAATTTTATTTATTCATTGTAGGGTTATGGCTGGTAACAGTTTTTGTTTCGGCATGTTTATTATTATTTATATTAAAATAAGTGGTCTTTAATCAATGAAAAACCAACAAATGCAAGCTAAAAGGTCTCATGGAAAAATCGCAAAGGGGTTATTTGCTTTAGGTGGCACATGGGCGGCTGTTTTTTCACCCATTGTACTGGCGATTATCACATTTATCATTCCTTTTGGTGACGCAGCAACACGTTCTCATATTCTAAAAATAGCCAATACTGAAATGGGTAAATTGTTTTTATTTTTGATCATTTCATTACCTATCTGGTGTGGATTACAACAAATTTTAACGCTTTTGCACGAGCGTAAAATCTATCCAAAACGCGAAAAATTACTGACTTTTGGCTTAGCGTTAGCATGGACAATACATGCTATTTATATATTGTTTATTCGGGTATAGCTGGCATTTTTGGTTATAGGAATATAAAAAGCGTCATAAAACAAAATAACGCTTTTTATATTTTCAAAAACTAATAATATGTGAGTTCGCGGATAGTATTCGTTTGTTTATTCTCTTGATTATTTTTAACTTTACTTGCCGTAAGCCAATCATTTTTTTCATTAAACGTTAAAAATTTAGTTAAATAATGTGAAACTTCTTTTCCTGATGATAAGTAAGAAGATTCAATGGTAGTTAATCGATGATGATCGTTATCATATTGATACGAAAAATCACTTTCGTTTGTCATATTGTTGCTAAATTGGTACGACACTTTAGCAAGCTGTTGCTCTTGATATCCAAACGTATAGACTGAAGCCCCTTTTTGCTCTGCTCCGGTATATTTACCATTTTCATCAATTTCTTTAAGCTGCCATTGTACATTTTTATTGATAAGACAGTGATTACTATCGTATACGTAATTATCGGTTTCGAAAAAAACAAAATCGATAGCTTTTTTAGTCTGCTGTGATACGACAATTTTACCTTGTTCATCAGTATTAAATTGGATGATGCTATTGGTTTTATCTTCTACATCCTCAATAATATTTTCCCAACCAGATTTATTTTTTTGTAAGTGTTCGGAATAAATTCGAAAATTTTTATCTGAATAAAGATCATAATGGCTTTGTGTGATAAGCCCATTGGGATCATATTCTAGCGTGTGCTTAGCTAGCGAACTATTCGCATCAGTACCCAATTTGGTGGTTGAAGTCCGAATCTCTTGCTTTATACCTTTTACAGGTGAATCAATATAATCGAGGATTTGAAAAATATAGTTATTTGCCTCAACGATATTTTGGTTTGGATTATCACTACAGGTTATCGCCATCGCATTTATTGAAATGAGGGATAAACAGGGTGTTAATAAAAAAGGAAGTATTCGTTTTTGCATAATGAAACCTGTTAACTAGATTGATATATGATTTATTAACAATGGTCTATAGTATAGACCATTGTTATCTATTGCTTTATACATTTATTTTTTGCGCATTAACAGTGCTTCTTCCCAATTGACCTTTTTGTCTTGCTGTTGCACTTGCTGAGTATCATCTTTATGAGCAAATTTTTCTGTTTTTTCAACTTTATCTGCGTGTATCAATGTTTTATTTATTTTACGAGGTGGTTTATCTAAAAATGAGAGTAATGTTTTGGTATACTCAGTTTCGGGGGAATAAAAGATCTTTTCCCGTGAGCCTTGCTCAATAATGTTCCCCTCTTTCATAACAACCACTTGATGACACAGAGAATAAACCAAAGCTAAATCATGGCTAATAAACAAATAACTAAGCTGATACTTTTCTTGTAATGACTTAAGTAAATCAATAATTTGTTTTTGAATAGTATGATCTAATGACGAAGTTGGTTCATCTAAAATCAATAATTCTGGCTTCAAAATTAAGGCACGGGCAATGGCTATTCGCTGACGTTGCCCCCCTGAAAACTCGGTTGGATAGCGATAACGCATATCAGGATCAAGACCAACTTCTTGCATAATGTCAACTACCGCTTGCTCACGCTCTAATTGGCTCAGTTTTTTGTGAGTGATTAAGCCTTCACTAATAATCTGTTCAACATTAAAACGCGGATTAAGAGATGAAAATGGATCTTGAAACACCACTTGGATACGGCTTCGAAATGGTAACAGCTTTTTGCTGGTTAGATTTTGTATCGGATGGCTGTCAAATACAATGTTACCTTGCGATTTTATCAACCGTAAAATAGCTAAAGCAGTAGTGCTTTTGCCCGACCCTGACTCACCAACAATCCCAACTGTTTCGCCTTGATGCACGGCAAAGCCAGTATTGTTGACGATCTTTTTCTTTTGACTGCAAAATAAACGTTTTTTAGCAATAACTTCAACATTAAGGTGGTTAACATTAAGCAGGATTCCTGGTGTATCAGGTAATGCCACCGGCTCACCATTTGGCTGAGAATTTAATAGTGTTTGCGTATATTCATGTTCTGGACGTAAAAAGATACGCTGCTTATTATTGTATTCAACAATTTTGCCTTGTTGCATCACCGCTACTTTATCAGCGATTTTTTTAACAATGTTAAGATTATGCGAAATAAATAGCATACTCATATTCAGTTCTTTTTTTAACTCTTTTAATAACTGAATAATTTGTGCCTGTACTGACACATCTAAAGCAGTGGTGGGTTCGTCTGCTATCAATAATTTGGGATGGGTTAAAATTGCCATAGCAATCATAACTCGCTGCCTTTCTCCGCCTGATAACTGATGAGGATAAGCCGATAATTTACTTTTTGAATCTTTAATCCCCACACGATCAAGATATTGCAAAATCTCGCAACGCGCATCGTGTCGATGCATGCCTCGATGTAATGCTAGTACTTCATAAAGCTGTTTTTCAACCGTATGTAGAGGGTTCAATGACACCATTGGTTCTTGGAAAATCATACTAATTTGATTGCCACGTACCTGACGAAGTTCTTTATTTGGTGCTGATAATAAAGAGTTTTCTTCAAATAAAATATCGCCAGTTGGATAAACTACTTGCTCTTTATGTAGCAAACGCAGGATAGACAAAGCGGTAACACTTTTACCTGAACCTGACTCACCAACGAGTGCCAATGTTTCTTGCTCATCAATATCAAAGCTGATATTACTCACGACTTGTGATATCGTTTGTGTACCACATTTAAAAGCGATACTTAAATCCTGAACGGATAATAAAGGAGAACTCATCGATACGCTCCTTTGTTTGGATCGAATGCATCCCTTACTGCCTCACCAATAAAAATAAGTAATGAAAGCAAAGTTGCAATAATTAAAAACGAACTAAGACCAAGCCAAGGGGCTTGCAAATTGTTTTTACCTTGTAGCAACAGGCGCCCTAAAGATGGTGAATCAATCGGCAAACCAAAGCCTAAAAAATCTAGCGACGTTAAGGTGGTAATTGATCCACATAGAATAAAAGGTAAAAAGGTTAATGTTGCCACCATTGCATTAGGTAAGATGTGGCGAAACATAATTTTACTGTCGCTCACCCCCATTGCTCTAGCCGCACGGATATAATCAAAATTGCGAGTACGCAAAAATTCGGTACGTACAATTCCAGCTAACCCCATCCAACCAAATAAAACAGTAATGCCCAGCAACCACCAAAAATCAAGTGGTAAAATGCTGGCTAATAAAATAATTACAAATAAACCCGGCAAACCACACCAGATTTCAATAAATCGCTGTCCTAACAGGTCTACTGTTCCGCCATAATAACCTTGGATTGCCCCGATGATGATACCAATAAAAGAAGTAAACAATGTCAAAAAAATAGCAAAAAACATTGAAATACGAAAACCATATAAGATATTGGCCAGTACATCAAAACCCGCATCAGTTGTACCTAACCAATGCGATGCTGAAGGAGGCGTTGGGAAAGTATTTTGCGTATCATAGATTAATGTACTATAACTATAGCGAAACGGTGGCCATAAAATCCAGCCATTCGCTTCTATTTGATTTTGCACAGCAGGATCAAGATAATTAGTTTGTGTTTCTAATTGCCCACCAAACTCCGTTTCTGGATAAAAATGAAAAATTGGTGAATAGTAATTATCCTGATATTTAATAAAAATGGGTCTATCGTTAACAATAAAATCAGCAAATAGACTCATCACAAAAAAGATCGAAAATAACCAAAGTGAATAATAGCCACGGCGATTATGTTTAAATCGTTGCCAGCGTTGTTGATTAAAAGAATAATGAGTGGTCATCAGTTTCGAGCCTCAAAGTCAATGCGTGGGTCTATCATCATGTAAGATAAATCAGACAGTAGTTTTGTGATGAGTCCAACTAACGTAAAAATATAAAGCGACCCAAAAATTACAGGGTAATCACGTTGAATAATTGCTTCATAGCCTAATAAACCAAGCCCATTAAGCGAAAAGATGATTTCAATTAGTAACGAACCGGTAAATAAAATACCGACAAAAGCAGCGGGAAAACCCGATACAATCAGTAACGTGGCATTACGAAAAACGTGTTTATACACGATCTTTCTTTCACTTAATCCTTTTGCTCGTGCGGTTATGACATACTGTTTGCGAATTTCATCTAAAAATGAGTTCTTGGTCAACATAGTAAGTGAAGCAAAACCACCAATAACCATTGCAATAGTAGGCAAACAGATGTGCCATGCATAGTCTTTCACTTTTCCCCAAAAATCGAGTTGTTCAAAATGATTCGAAATAAGTCCACGGAGTGGAAAAATATCCCAATAACTACCACCGGCAAACAATACAATTAACAACACCGCTAATAAAAAAGGCGGTATGGCATAACCAATAATAATTAGGGTACTTGACCAAAAATCAAATGCCGAACCATCTTTTACTGCTTTGCGAATACCTAATGGGATTGAAATCAGATAAACAATTAACGTACTCCATAATCCCAATGAAATTGAAACAGGTAAACTTTTGGCAATCAAGCCTAATACCGATTCACTTTTAAAAAAACTGTTACCAAAATCAAATAATATGTATTTGTTTAGCGTTTCGATATAACGTTCAAATATTGGTTTATCAAAACCGTATTGTTTTTCAATCATCGCAATAACTTGTGGATCAAGCCCTCGCGCTCCACGATAGTTTGACTCATTTTTATACTGCTGTACTGATGTAGATGAACCACTGCTTCCCGGCAATAACTCTTGCCCTGCTTGCGGTCCATTTTCAATCATAGCAAGCGCCTGATCGACCGGTCCACCTGGTGCAACTTGCACAATAAAAAAGTTGATTGTTAAAATTACAAATAATGTTGGAATAATCAGTAACAATCGACGAATAAAGTAATTTAGCATATTAATGTTCCCGATTTTTAGGCAGGCTAGCTGCTTTGTCTGCATCATACCACCAGCTATCAACCCCGATTGCGTAAGTCGGTTGTATAGCTGGTTGCCCAAATTTGTTCCAGTATGCATAATACGTTTTACTGTTATACCACATTGGAATCATTGGATATTCTTGCGTTAAAATACGATCAAGTGCTCGCCCAAGTGGCACTAGCTCTTCTTGATTATCCACATTCTTGGTAATTTCAGCAATTATGCCATCAATAGCCTTGTTATGTAATCCTGAAGCATTCCATGATGAGTTAAGATACTCACTTCCCCACAGTACCAGCAAATTTGAACTTGGGTAATTTACGGCATAATAATCACGTGCCACCATATCATAATCACGTTCACGAACGCGGCGTAATTGTTGTGCCGAATCTAGCAAGGTAATTTTCATGGTGATCCCCAAACGTGCCAAATTTTGTTGAAAGGGAATGGCATATTTAATATCACTACCAAGATAACTGATTAGTTCAAATTCAAATGGTTGCTGTGTTTTAGTGTTAATGAGTTTGCCGTCTTTGAGCGCCCATCCGGCTTGTTTTAATAATTCTGTCGCCTTTAATAAATTATCACGATTAAAACCCTGACCATCACTTTTTGGTACATAATAGGCATTGCCAAAAGCACGCTCAGGAATAATCTCTTTGTAAGCATTAAGCCACTTTAGCTCTTGCTCACTAGGCATACCTGTTGCTGCATATATCGTATTTTCAAAAAAGCTATAAGGTCTTTTGTAACTGTCATAATAAAAGGCATGATTTAACCATTCAAAATCAAATGCCAAGGTAATGGCTTCACGCACTTTGACATCTTTAAACAGATCGTTTTGTAAATTAAAGGCTAACCACTTAGTATCAGTTGCCGTTTGAACAGGTCTTTCTTGTTTAATAATATGGTTAGAATCAAAATATTTGCCTTGATATTGAGTAAACCAGTTTTTAGGTTGATCTTCTGCGCGCAGATCATATTCACCTGCTTTAAAGGCTTCTAGCGATACGTTATCATCCATATAGTAATCAATACGTTTTTCGTCAAAATTATCTAAACCTTTATTTATAGGCAAATCGCGCGCCCAATAATTCGCATTACGTCGATAAACTACATATTGTCCTAATTTATATTCACTAATATAGTAAGGACCACTACCAACCGGTGGCGAGCTTAATGGTTCAGAAAGATCATGATTTTGCCAAAAATGTTTAGGAATAACCCGCATACTACCAACAAATGAAAGGAGTTTTTCACGATCAGAATCAGGTATATCAACACGCACACGGTAATCATCTATTGCCTTAACCGTAATCCCTTTATTATAAACACGATATTGAGGCACCCCTTCGGTCATAAATTTATCAAAGGTAAACTCAACATCTTTAGCTGTAATTGGCTTATCATCTTGAAAACGCGCATTAGGGTTAATTGAAACTTCTGCCCAGCGGTAACTATCAGAATAAGTTATTGATGTCGCTATAAGTGGGTAAAAACTGGTAATATCATCAGCAGTATTAGTAAAAAGGGTGTCATATAGCGATGCCGAGTTTCGCTCAGGAGCGCCACGGCTAGCAAAACGATTCAAATTATCAAAAGAACCAACTTCAGCCAGTTTGATTATGCCACCTTTCGGAGCATTGGGATTAGCGTAATCAAGATGCTGAAAATGATCCGGATACTTGGGTTGACCTGAAAGTGAAAAGATAGTTTTGTGATAAATTTTCTCACGTTTTTCACTAGGAGTAACGATATCAATTTGTTTATCATCAGTCAATTGAGCTGGAATATTGGTATCAGCTTCAATCTCACTTTGAGGTAAAATTTGTTGTTCTTCATCGGCAAAAGCAGGTGCACAACAAATGACTATGCCACTTAGGCAACTCAAGATGAATAATGTTTTTATGGGTTGTTTCATTCGACTAATCATCCTAATTCCGTTCCTGCTTTTATTTAACAATAGCATGTTTATATTTCTTTTTATTTATTATTAACAAATCCAAATCATTTAAGACAATCATAATCGCCCTGTCAGGGCGTCTATTTTGCCAAACTTCAACTAAATGAGCAAAACCTAATTAATAAAGTTTATATAAAATGATAATATTAGCTAAAAACATACCTTTATTTTTACATTAGAAATGCCTATATTAAATTAATTGTAAACAATAGGTCTCTTTACGTTTTTCAATATAAATAATTCATATTCTTTTAAATAAATATGCGTTGTATAAAGCATATTTTCCCAAAAGTCATAAAAGGATAAAATTTAATGATCGAATCGTTCTATCAATACTGGGGAAAATGTCGTCAAGGCTCTGATAATAATAACTACCATTTACTCCCATATCATAATTTAGACGTAGCCGCTTGTGGATACCAAATAGTTAAACACAACTATTTCAATTCAGCTGAACTATTTATGCAAATCGGCTTTACTCCACAAGACAATGAAAAGGCAGCCCTCTGGTTTGCCTATTTTTTGACTTGGCATGATATAGGAAAATTCGCCAATGGGTTCCAACAGTTGTTTAAGCACAACAATCCTCAACTCGTTGCTGCTGATCCCGCAAAAAGATATATGTCCAGACATGATTCTCTTGGATTTTGGTTATGGGATACTTTTCTTATGGATAAAACCGAAATTCAGTTATCTAACTATAATAGGAAGATAAACCGTTTTTTGGATATATGGTTACTCATCATGACAGGGCATCATGGCAAGCCACCAGAATTGGGAGTAAATGGAAATTTGTCATTTAATCAACAAGATAAACAAGCAGCATTAGATTATATAAAAGCAATTAATGAGTTTTTTATTAGCGAACATAAATTAGCAGACTATTGCTCTTTCTTTTTTGATAAAGAATTGCAAAAAAAACTTAATCAAATAAGTTGGTTAATTGCTGGTTTAACCGTTATTAGTGATTGGTTAGGATCTAACGAATCATTTTTTCCCTTTTGTTCCCAAGTAATACCGCTTGCTGAATATTGGCATAAGCATGCTATTATTCAAGCAGAAAAAGCGATATCCACTTTACCCAAAATATCGCCCATCGCCCCTTTTATTGATATCAACAATCTATTTCCATTTATTGAAAAGCCCACACCACTGCAACAGCAAGCATTATCATGCCAATTGTCTGATTCTGGTCCGGAATTATTTATTATGGAAGATGTTACAGGAGCAGGGAAAACCGAAGCATCAATGGTTTTAGCACATAGACTAATGACAGCTAAAAAAGCTCAAGGTATTTATATTGGCTTACCAACCCAAGCAACCGCAAATGCCATTTATCAGCGTACAACGGGAATTTATGGTCAGTTATATCAAGACGATAGTCGCCCTTCGCTAGTATTAGCGCATGGTACTAGCTATATGAACCCTCATTTTAATCAATCAATTATCAGCAGCGAGGATAACAGCGAACAACTATATCCTAAAGGTGAACAGACCATTAGCGCAGAGTGTCAGGAATGGTTTGTTGATACTCGAAAAAAAGCATTATTAGCTGAAGTTGGTGTCGGGACCTTGGATCAAGCATTAATGGCGGTTATGCCATTTAAACATCAATCATTACGATTATTAGGTCTAAGGCATAAGTTACTCATATTAGATGAAGTTCATGCTTATGATAGTTACATGGTTAAATTATTAGAATCGTTATTGCATTATCACGCCTTACAAGGTGGTAGTGCCATTATTCTTACCGCTACCTTACCCTATTTTTTACGTGAAAAGTTACTCAATGCATTTTATACAGGCTTAACAAATCACCCTCGAAATCTACTTTTAAACCATAACTTACCTTTCCCTCTCATAACACAACTAAATCATAATGGTTTAATAGAACAAGCAATAGATACTCGGGATGAAGTCAAACGTCAAGTAAACATTGAATGGATAGATGATATTGATGCAGGTATAAACAAAATCCGCCACACGATAGCACAAGGTAAAATTATCTGCTGGATCAAAAACAGTATTGACGATGCAATTAGTTTGTATCAACAATTGCAATTAAAGTTAGAGATAGATAGCAATAATATATTACTTTTTCATAGTCGTTTTGCTTTTTGTGATCGCCTTGAAATTGAACAAAAAACACTAAAATGGGCAGGTAAAACATCTAACCGTAATACTCGCCACGCAAAGGTGATTATTGCAACTCAAGTTATTGAACAATCGTTAGATCTTGATTTTGACGAGATGATTAGTGATATTGCCCCAATTGATTTATTGATACAACGTGCCGGCCGTTTAAGACGCCATGTACGAGATCAACAAGGTAATGTTAAACCTTTTGATGAAAAAACTCAGCCTTATGATGATCGTGGACAACCCATTTTAACTGTACTTGCGCCACATTGGCAGGACGATCCCCAAAAAGATTGGCTTGATAATCCAACCTTTCGCAATACCAGTTATGTCTACCCTAACCATGCTTATTTATGGTTTACCCAAAAAATATTACTGACTCAACGCGTTATCAAAATGCCTGAAGATGCCCGATTGTTAATTGAGTCAGTTTATGCACAAGACATTGAACCACCAACAGGATTACAAGAAGCCTTTTATTCTGCACAAGGAAAATCACTTGGCCAAGCTTCGATCGCAAATCAAAGTTTATTAAAGCTTAATGATGGGTATAATCGAATCTCTTGCAACGGATGGGAAAAGAGTGTCGAACTATCTACCCGACTATCAGAAGATAACGTCGATCTGTATTTAGCTTATAAGCTAGAAGATAAAATAATACCTTATTGCACCAATAGTGAATATGCGTGGGAGCAAAGTCGTGTTCCGCTAAGCATTTCAAAATGGGAAAAAATAAAAAAGGCTATCCCACAACTTGATCAACAAAGCTTAGAAAAGATTAGACTGCAAATACATAGACCTCAAGCCATTATTATCTTAATTGAACAAGGTAAAGACTCAACTTTTTACTCAAAAGAGATAGGATTTTATGCAAGTTAATTACGTATATATTTACTAATAATATGATTAAAAATCAAACTAAAAATTTGGTGGAATTTTACTTTTTTATTTTAATTATATAACCATTAGCGATAATTAGTCAGCTCCCTATATGTGTGGGAATAAACTGAGTTAGAAAACGGTATTTCCGTCGAAATGTCGCTGTTCCTTGAACACTAAAGATAATTAATTTTTGTAAAAAAGTTTCAGGTAACTATACGTTTCAGTATAAATATCTTAAAAATAGATAAGAAACAAAAAAATTGATTATCATTATTCAATTGAAAAGAAAGTTGGATGCACTTACCGCCTATACAAGGAATATTAAGTATTGTTAACTAAACTCAAAATATTACTTATTGCCGTTTTTGCTTGATGACTGTTTTTCCAACAAGTTGAACCTGTTAATAACGCACCTTTATTAAGGATTTCATCTAAACTAACATTACGCAATTTATCGAAAGAATCAAAGCTCATCTCTTCAAGTCTTTCAATAATTTTGGCACCCACGAATTTAAGCTCCATCAACTGCTGTCGTTCTATTTCTGAAAAGGCCATATTATTCTCCTTACATTTTATTGAATATAATTTTAAACTGATGCATTTAGTTTTTTCCACTTTCTGATTTTTGCTCTAAACGATTTAAAAGGCGCCACAGAATTAATATGGATAAATCGAGCAACAGTCCAAGATTCAGGATAAGGTTTAGTCCAATTACGGCTATCTTTTATAAATAAAGTGTCTTCATTCAAAGATTGAATCCAATCATTCCAAATAGTGATTTGCTGATTAAATGCTTGAATTAATGCCTGTAATGAGAGGTATTGATATGTTTTATAAAATTGCTGATACAAATTACCCAATTGATTCCATTTGTATCCAGAGGCCGGTAATTCAGGTGTTTGACCAGCAAGCTCATCATCATCCCAAGATTTCACCAAATTAAGCCAACCGAGTTGATAAGCAATCATTTGTGCAGGAGTACGATCAACGCCCTCTACCAAAGAGTCTTTTTGTGATTCAGATAAAACTATAAACTCATCAATAAATAACTTAGCTGTCTTGTTTATTTCATCTAATAACTGCTGTTTATTTGCATAAGCCATTTTACCTCCTTCTTAATTTTATTAACGTATTATCCTTTATCAAAAAATAACAAAGATACTGTAAACTAAGCCTCAAAAAAAGCAAACAAACATCATGATTTTATTAAAGCTTTTAAGTGGTTATTTTAGATGTTTTATCTTGGCTTTCTGTTCTATTTTTTGAGACAACTATTTTTTAATAGTTGAATACAAATTAAAGGGACATTACTTGATTGATTATACTATCCATAACTACCATATAACTAAAAAATTATGGTTATAAATGTACCTTACTGATACTTAATGGGCAATAAAATAGACTTTAAGGCTTGTTATTACTGGGTTTGGTGTACTTTGTAGGGTTTAAAAGAATGTTACGCCAAGGGAAACAAAATCATACAGATAAACACACTGAAAATACTGAAAGATTAACTTTTAAAAATCGAATCGTATACCTAAAACAAAAAGTGCCCCTCAATATTAGGTATTTTAATCTTGCTAAATTGAAAGGTTAAAAAAATTGGTTTTAGAATTTTGACGGTGTTAAAATTTATCTAGGTGAGCGGTATCCGTTAATTATGTTTTAGATTTTTTATACCTCCCCCCCATAAAAATAAAATTTTATAAAAAAGTGTTCACGGTGTTCACTACTTGCTTGAAGCCTGATTCTAAAAGGGTTTGATCGGTGAACACTTAATGATTTTGTAAATACCCCAAACCTAGTACACAACTCACGTAGAAAATCATGCTGCTTGTTTTAGTGTTTTATACTCAATCGGTGTCATGTTATTTAACGCCTCATGCGGTCTTTCAGTATTATAAATCGTTAACCATTCTTCGGTTATTCTCCTTGCTTGTGCTAAGTTGTTAAAAAGATATAAATCGAGTACTTCAGTACGATAGGTACGATTAAATCGTTCAATATAACCATTTTGATAAGGACTACCGGGCTGGATATAATCAATGTTTATACCATGTAACTTTGCCCAGTTTATAAAGGTTTTTCCTGTAAATTCTGGTCCATTATCGACCCGTATTTTTAATGGATACCCATGATATTCAGCCAGTTTATCTAAGTAACGGGTAACTCTCCCTGCCGGTAAGCTTACCGCAATATCAATGCCTAGCGCCTCACGATTAAAGTCATCGATGACATTGAATGTCCTAAAGCGACGTTGATTACCACTAC
>NZ_JBXSQI010000012.1:0-87367 GCF_057063565.1 Gilliamella sp. X-57
TAGCACAAGCAAGGAGAATAACCGAAGAATGGTTAACGATTTATAATACCGAAAGACCGCATGAGGCGTTAAATAACATGACACCGATTGAGTATAAAACACTAAAACAAGCAGCATGATTTTCTACGTGAGTTGTGTACTAGGTTTGGGGTATTTACAGTTAATACATGATTCATAAATCATTAACCCATCTTCAGATATATCAAGATGAAATTGATTCACGGTTCCTGACGGATTTATATGCTCTAATAAATACATTTTTCTCTCTAAACTTTATATAATCATAATATACTTTTGAACTCATCAAGTTCACTTTGTGTTAATCTTTGCTACAGGTTAGTATTTTAATTCATTCAATGTTGAACGTTTTTCTTAGTGTTAGACATGTTATCAACAAATAAATTTTAATTTAATGATTTATTATAATTTATCTTAGTTTTATTTATTAGTAGTTCGCTTTATTACTAGATCAATCCATGGATTTGTGTTTTTTAACAATTGCTTATCTATAGAAAAATCGGCACTTGATTCAATAAGATGTAATAATGTCCACGCTAACCCATAACTTTCATCCTTACCAAAGAGTATAATTAGTTTAGTGGCTTCTTCGTTTGATAAGGGTGGTTGAATGCTATGTAAAATATTCTGATATTTCTGAATAAAGTCAATATCAGAACACGTTTCTGAAGGCAAAGGTCCCATTTTAATAAGTTCATTAACAGATTGTCTCATAAAGGTTCTAACCATGTTTTCATTAATTTTAGAAAGTTTATTTTGTAGTCTTTAAGAATATCTTTAATAAGTTTATCGATTTAGAACTAACTATGTCGCTTATATCTTTAATATAATTTTGCTTGCTTGCCTGAATAATAATCCAAAATCTTGTATTGTTGTTGTCGCAGCTTTGTATTCATAAGTTATTGGTAAATAGTTTCATGAAGATGATGTTGACCAGCTATATTTTGCTTGCAATGCCCGCCATTATCAATAACAGAAAACAATAAGCTAAATTGTGACATCCAAAGGTTGAATTTAATCAACAACTGAAATAAGGTAGCCCAAATAAAAAATGCTCTATATCATGTCAATCAAAGTCTAAAAATGCATCACTTTTATAATAAAACATGTAAGGCCTAAATAAATCATCTTTAGAATATTTTGGCTATAAGTTATGTGTGTAGATTGACATATTCCTCAAAAAAAATGCTGAATGACGGTGCAAGGATATCTGATATTTTTTTTGAGAAAAGATCATAATTAACTATTTGCCCATAAGTATCTTTTCTACAATCAACACACCAACATACATCGTCATCTTTAAAATAAATAACCGCCATATCTGATGGTAAGGTGTATTCATTGCGACACTGATAAGTATCATAACAAATTGCTCCTCCAGACTCAGCCAAGGCATCATTATCAACTATGCCTGATATTTCTTCTCCAACAATACCACCGCCACCTACTAATAAAATAAACTCTTTTAATTCATATGGTAACGATAATTTTAGCTTGTTTTCGAGTATATTAATTTGTGATGCATCACAAGCTCCAAGCCAATATACTTCGTCTTGAGCTTCATCATTTAAGCGCTTAATAAGACTGTTAATATCACTCATATAATTACCTCACACAAAATGCAATACACTATTACAGCATTACACAATTAGTTAAATTTTATAATAAGAAAAAACATATTAGGGAAATGCATTGTTATAGTAAAACACTTTGGAAAACTTAGATAGACACAAAAGCGCTAGTCAAGAAAGAGCAACAAGAGGATTTATTTTGCTCACCATACTCGCATTCAGGTAAAATGAATGCTGATAAATAATTTGTCTGTTAGGTTAATTTTGAACTACCTTTTTGTGTATTGCCAATGATTACGGCTATTTCAAATAGAAAAATTCAATGTTTGTTGCCCAAAATAAATATTAAACGGTATTTACAACTATTACTTTAGTTCATTTTTATATTTTCTTTTATTTATATGGTGACATGAGTCTATTGACTTCCTCAACTGTTAAACTAAAACAATCTATAGTATTCATGTGGATATTTATATTTAACTGTTTATTTATTCGTTTCAACCAATGGTAAAAATCAATAAAAATATTTTCATTATTTTTTGTTAATTCCATAAAACCTGAGTCTCCATGGGATAGCTCTAATGATTCTACGATACATCGAAAAATATCCTTATTTTTGATTAAATCATCAGCTTTAAGGTTCATTAATTCTTTTATTATTGATATTTCTGCTGAAATACCCATTATTGTAGGAAGAGATAAAATCTTGTGATTTATTTCTTTTAAATTCATATTAATTACCTTAATAAAATAATCCATCAAGGGAGAACATGCGCACTGTTAGTTTATGTGCTAGTTTATTTGTTTTATCTGTAATCTATCCTTTGTTCCTAGCTTGTATAGCTGTAACAAAAAATATCACTGATATATAATCTTTATTTGTATTGACTAAATCTTTCTATCCAGCCATTTTCTGTTAAAAGTTCACCAGATAAACCATCACTAATGTTAACAATGTTTTTTTCATTTTTACCATTTTTAGATATTAATAATCTCATATTTTCTTCATTTTGTTCTAGCATATTTAATGTATTGTAAATAACACTATCAATAACAATAACAGCAACTTTTTTTAAAATATCAATTTGATTTCTATCAAATATTTTTAGTTCATTATTTAATTTAACCATATTTTCAGATTTGATTTTACCCTGAACCATTGCTTCAAATTCGAAAATGGCTTGATCTCTAACATAACTAATAATCTTTTGACCAAAAATATCAAGTAATTCTTTATCTAACATATTAATCCTCCTTTTATATAGGCGCACCAAATCAGACAGTTCACAATCACAGTTTTTGTTTGACGCAAACAATTAACCCTTTGTTACAATTTATAGTAAAGCGTTAATCACTGGGATATTTGTCTAAATACCCCCGACTTGATGGATATTTTGTAAAAAAAGAAATTTTATTTTTATCGATAAATTGAATATCAAAAATTCTAGAACAATTTTTTTCCAAACCAATATCATACAAATATAATTTTTTCTCAATTTCATCCAAAAGTGATATTGCCATATCATTAATAATTGCATGACATTCATTAATAAAAAAAATTACTTCTTCCGGAAAATTAGACTCAATAATCACGCCTTCATAATAATAATCAAACTTGTCAATTTTGTTATATTCGATAAGAGCATATCTCTGTTTATCTCTAAATGAAATAATATAGTCTTTCATTATTACCCTCTAAATCCGTTGAAAATGCCGAACAGTTTATTTTGTTAGCATTAAAACTATTCATACTTTTTGAACGAATTAATATTGCATTATTTATTTCCAACTTCTCTTTAAATGGAGCATGAATAATAGCAAATCTGATTTTTTAAGATCTGTGATTTTGGTTTTATTTCATCTGTTAGTAATTGAATCAGCACGGTTAACTACAAGACAGAAGCATTTGGCAGATATTAATTTTGTTATAATAGAATAAGTTGCTATTCATAATATTTATTGCAAAATAGCGCCATTGTTCTCCGGTGAAAAATATTTTGGCCAAATGGTATACTTGTCATATATTGCCCCTATAAAACTTGCTTCATTTATTCTCATTGCATTTACATTTGCTCTTTTTAAATTACTTCCATTGAAATTTGCATTAAATAAATCAGCGCCTGATAAATTAGCTCTTTGTAAATTAGCATTTAGTAAAAAAGCGCCATTTAACTTGCAGTTCGACATCTGAGCATTTAATAATGATGCATTGATTAAATTTGAATTCATTAATAATGCATTGGCAAAATCAGCATTATCTAAAATACAATTTGAAAAATTTACACTCCGTAAATTAGCATATTTAAAATTAACATCACGCAATGAATATCCCGTAAATATAGCTGTATGTAATATCGAATTACTAAAATCAAAACCATCAAATGTTGTTACATCAAATTCTTGTGTGCTGCCAGATTCAAAATGAATGGTAATCATTAATAATTCTCCTAGTTACAGAGGTTAACTTTTGTTATAGACATAGATTTAATTTTTAGGATATTACTTGGTGCAAGCATTCCTTACCATAATACCTGAAAGTATGGTAATGTAAGCTGGTTTCTTATAGGATTTTTCGGTTTTAATGACAAGCGTAATTGAGTTGTTGTGTATAGCCGTTTAGATCGGTCTGCTCGATTAATCAGCCAATGTTGCTGTATTGGAAAAAAGCTAGGAGCAATTTAAGAAAGAGTAACCATTTCAACTTTTCCATCTGGTAATAAACAGATCACGATTCCTTTTCCTTCAAGTCGAACTCCATCACAAAATTGAGTTACATTCCAATCTTTTATTTTAGACAGTGCTAGCCAATCATCAAGTTTCCAGCTATTTATGCTACCAAGGATGACCATCTTTTTTCTAAAACCATGCATGTCAATATTTATACTTATTACCGTGTTATTTTCAGATAAAATACTGACATTGCCATATAGGTGATTAAATATTTTTGATTTTCTGTTTAGTCTTGCTACAGGTAATTCTGGTTCTCCCATCGTTTCATCAATAAGAGAATCAGATGAGCCGACATGCAATTTTTTGATGTGTAAGCTGTTAATAATATCTATTAACTCTATTTGTAAGATCGGTTCCCATTCTTTATTCATTATTAACAACCTATTCCCTATTCACCATAATCAATAAGCGTTTTAATTTCGTCTAATTCTTCGACGGTAAAACTTTTACACAGCAAAGAAATTAATTCAAAAAAATGGGATTCTATTTTCTGATATTCAATATCCATTAGCGATAAATCCTTGAAAAGACTTTATTCGCAATTGTTTAATAAAGTCTAGCATCTGAACGTGGTTCAATTTCTCTTTTTCCGAGTTTGTTTATTTTTTCTAAGATCAAGTCATAGCAATAAAAGGTATCGCCATTTTTTTTAAAAGTTACGCCTTCCAAACAAACTTTATATATTCCCTTCGGAATATCTGCATTATGCCAACCTGTATATTCTTCCCATTCCCAAAAAACAGACATGTCGGCAATATATAAGTTTCCAGTAACATTAAGATAAAAATATTTATCGCTGAATATAACCCGTCTATCCTCGTTATAGGGAGATTCATTTAAAAACAAACGAACAACATAACCACCATCATCAATGCCCATGATAGGTAACGCAATTCCCTTATCAAGCACAAAGTCGCCTTTGTCTGTTGTTGTAAATGTTTTAAGTATATTTTGCCCATTGTCTATTTTCCCACCAAAAGGGATCTGTATTCCTGGGTAGTCAAAAATAATTATACCGTTAAAATCAACATCAACGAATATTGTCTTAATCACATTTGCCTCCTACACCCATTTTAACAAATTGGATACTGAAAATTACCAAATAATCACGAAACGGTATAGAATCCTGAATATTTTTTACAAAAATATAACCCAAAGAGTGAACACCGCATTTTCATTAAAGTCCTTATCGCTTTCCGCTTCCATTCATTTGCGGGCAGATAGGTTTTGTACATGTTTGATTGATACGATGATTATCACCCATTTTAACCAATAGATATTGCAAATTATCAAATAATCATGAAACGGTATAGAATCCTGAATATTTTTTACAAAAAATATAACCCAACAAGTAAAAAGATAACCATTGCCAAATTACGGTAAGCAATGCAAATCATTCTACCCATAAACTATTTCAAGAATTTTATATCTTTTTGCGGTCACATTTCTTGCTACAATTTTACCCATTGATGAAGTGATTAGATAACCTTTTATATGAAAACAGAATCTAAATAGAAAATCACAAAGTACAAGTTTATTATAGAATATGAAGATAAGATCAACATCAAATTTTAACGGGAAAATGTACAAAATTTAGGATTTGCATATGTATAATAAAAATAAGTTTAGCGCGCTTGATATCAATCATTTTTTAGATCTAAATGAATATTATATCAAAGAAGATTTTTCATATGCTGAGATACCCGGAACGGCTAATATTTGTGGTTATCACATTATATTTTTTTATATTGACGATAAGATTGAGGTTTTATCCATTGATTCTGACGTTATGGATAATACTTTCCTGCTTGATAAAGCCAATCAAATTCTAAATTTTCTGGGTTTTGATTTTAAATTAGGATGTCCGTTTGTTTTAACTGATATGTTTAATCATAACTATATTTTTAAAGATCATATCTATGAAGATCATATGCGTTACTATTATGAAGTGGATGAACAATTAATTGTCCTTGGCATTACTTTTGCAGGAATTTTAGTGTCATTTGAGATAGTGAATACTCAGCGTATTATTGATAATCGTCTTGAATATCTAAAATCTTAAATATAATTTTTATATTTAAATCAATGACTAATATTAAAATATAATACTGTAAGTATCCGATATCTTATTTTTAATGCTCTTAATTCATGTTATTCCATTAAAAAAGAAAATAATATCTATTATTCTCCATTAAACTTATTTTTATCGACAAGATCCTTATCTTGCATCATGATAGGCATAGTTATATTATGGGTATAATGTAATATTATTTAAGGAATAAATTATGCTAAAGTCAATTGATCCAACTACTACCCATTCTTGGAAATCCCTTCAAGCTAGTTACCAAACAAATAAAGATAAAACCATTGCTCAACTTTTAAAAGAGGAGCCTAACCGAGTTGAAAAACTGAGTATTCCTTTTGACGATGAGTTTTTGGTTGATTTATCAAAAAACAGAGTAACACAAGAAACCCTAGAATTACTGTATAAACTTGCTGATGAATGTGATTTAACTGGTGCGATTAATGCTATGTATAGTGGTGAAAAAATTAATCGTACAGAAAATCGAGCAGTATTACATGTTGCATTGCGTAATGTATCAAATACCCCCATTTATGTTGATGGTAAGAATGTGATGGATGATGTTAATGCGGTCTTAGCTAAGATGGAATCATTCAGTAACAAAATCATTAGTGGCGAATGGAAAGGTTATACAGGTAAAGCGATTACTGATGTTGTTAATATTGGCATTGGCGGTTCAGATCTGGGGCCTCATATGATCACCGAAGCGCTACGTCCTTATAAAAACCATTTAAATATGCATTTTGTTTCTAATGTTGATGGTACACATATTGTTGAAGCACTTAAAGGTTTAAATCCTGAAACCACTTTATTTTTAGTGGCGTCTAAAACCTTTACTACACAAGAAACCATGACTAATGCACAAACGGCACGATCATGGTTACTTAATACGGCAAAAGACGATAAAGCGGTTGCTTTGCACTTTGTTGCACTATCAACTAATGCAAAGGAAGTTGAAAAGTTTGGTATTGATACCGCCAATATGTTTGAATTTTGGGATTGGGTCGGTGGACGTTATTCATCTTGGTCAGCAATTGGTTTATCAATAGTGTTATCAATCGGTTTTGATAATTTCAAACAATTTTTAGCCGGTGGGCATGCTATGGATAAACACTTCCAAAGTGCGCCAATTGATAAAAATATCCCAACTTTACTTGCGTTAATTGGTATTTGGTACAACAATTTTTGTGGTGCAGAAACCGAAGCGATTTTACCTTATGATCAATATATGCACCGTTTTGCGGCTTATTTTCAACAAGGTAATATGGAGTCAAATGGTAAGAGTGTGGATAGAAGCGGCAATAAAACACCTTATACTACCGGTCCAATTATTTGGGGTGAGCCGGGAACCAATGGTCAACATGCGTTTTATCAATTAATTCACCAAGGTACTAAACTTATTCCTTGTGATTTTATTGCACCAGCTATTAGTCATAATCCAGTTGGCGATCATCATCCTAAATTGTTATCTAACTTTTTTGCACAAACCGAAGCTTTAGCTTTTGGTAAAACAAAAGAGCAAGTTGAACAAGAATTTATTGCCGCTGGTAAAAACCTTGACGAAGTGAAGTCTGTGGTACCATTTAAAGCCTTTGATGGCAATAAGCCAACTAATTCAATATTAGTGAAAAAAATCACCCCTTATACCCTTGGTGCGTTAGTTGCCATGTATGAACATAAGATTTTTACTCAGGGGATTATTTTAAATATCTTTAGTTTTGATCAATGGGGAGTAGAACTAGGTAAGCAATTAGCGGGTCGGATTTTACCTGAATTGGCAGATGATAAACCAGTGAGTTCTCATGATGAATCTACAAACAACTTAATTAACCAATACAAAAAATGGCGTTAAGATGTTTTAGAAAATACCTATAGGTGAGTATAAAACAAAAACCTTCAGCTTAAGCTGAAGGTTTTTTTATAAGCAATATTTATTACTTTTTAATTCGCATTATTGGCGTTTTACCTGCTTCTACTGCACCTGATAGTTTGGTGAGTTCCACAATTGTTTCCATATTAGAAATAACCACAGGTGTTAATACGGATTTTGCTTTACTTTCAAGTAGTGGTAGGTCAATTTCAATAATGGTATCGCCTGCTTTAACTTGTTGGCCTTCTTCGGCAATTCGAGTAAAACCTTCACCTTTTAGTTCCACAGTATCAATACCAAAATGAACAAAAAGTTCAATGCCTTCATCTGATTCTAAAGCAAAAGCATGATTAGTTTCGAAGATTTTGCCGATTTTACCACTTAATGGTGCAACAATTTTATTGCCAGAAGGTTTAATTGCTACTCCATCACCAACGATTTTTTCAGCAAAAACCACATCTGGTACATCTTCGATTTTGACAATTTCGCCACTTAAAGGAGCAATAATCTCGATGCTATTTTTACTATCATCGGATACAAATTGTTTAATTTTATCGAATAGACCCATCATTGTCTCCTAACAAATTTGCTTTTCAGCAGTGTAATTTTCAATTAAATCAATAATTTCTTTAGCGGTTGCTTTTTCTAGCGCAGCATCAGCAAATTTCTTTGCCTCTTCATAATTCGTATTACGAATTAATTTCTTAATTTTAGGAATAGATACAGCACTCATACTAAATTCATCAAGTCCCATACCAAGTAATAAGATTGTCGCTCTTTCATCACCAGCAAGCTCACCACACATCCCTGTCCATTTACCTTCTTTATGAGAGGCATCGATCACTTTTTTAATCAATGTTAATACTGAAGGTGAAAGAGGGTTATAAAGGTGAGAGATCAGCTCGTTACCACGATCAACAGCAAGCGTATATTGTGTTAAGTCATTGGTTCCGATACTAAAGAAATCAACTTCTTTGGCTAAGTGATGTGCAATCACAGCCGCTGCTGGCGTTTCAATCATTACACCAATTTCAATATTTTTATCAAACGCTTTGCCTTCGGCATTTAATTGTTCTTTAAGAATATTGATTTCAGATTTTAATATACGAATTTCTTCCACAGAAATAATCATTGGGAACATAATACGCAATTTACCAAATGCTGAAGCGCGTAAAATTGCGCGTAATTGTGCATGAAGAACTTCTTTACGATCTAAACTGATACGAATTGCACGCCAGCCTAAGAATGGATTTTCTTCTTTTGGTAAGTGCATATATGGCACATCTTTATCGCCACCGATATCCATAGTACGGACAATTACCGATAAACCATTGGTTGATTCGGCTACTTCTTTATAAGCTTTAAATTGCTCTTCTTCATCAGGATAAGCTTCGCGATCCATAAATAAGAATTCAGTGCGGTATAGACCAACACCTTCGTAACCATTACGTTCAGCACCTGCAATATCACGCACTGTACCAATGTTGCCACAAATTTCTACTTGGTGACCATCAAGGGTTACAGCCGGTAGATCTTTTAATTTAGCCAATTCTTCTTTATCACTAATATATTTAGTTTGAACTTGTTTTAACTTTTCTTGAGTTGTGTGATCTGGATTGATATAAATAGCATTATTGATCGCATCTAAAATAACAAAATCACCTTGTTTGATTGCTTGAGTAGCATTTGATGTTCCAACAATAGCAGGGATTTCTAAAGAACGAGCCATGATAGAGGTATGTGAAGTACGCCCCCCTGCATCAGTAATAAAACCTAATACCATTTCTAAGTTTAGCTGAGCTGTTTCAGACGGCGTTAAGTCGGTTGCAACTAAAATACAAGGTTGGCTAATAGCACTCAAGTCAACAATTTCAATACCTAAAATATTTTTGAGTAATCGTTTACCGATATCACGAATATCTGCAGCACGTTCTTTTAGATATTCATCATCTAAATTTTCTAGTTCTTTAGCTTGAGTTTCAAAAACAGATTGAACAGCGGCATCTGCGCTTGAATGTTTACTTTGGATGCGCAAAATCACTTCTTGTTCAAGATCCTCATCTTCAAGAAGCATAATATGCCCTTCAAAAATAGCGGCTTTATCTTCGCCTAATGTGGATTTTGCGCGCTCCATAATTGCATGTAATTGCTCGCTTGATTTTTCTCGAGCTTCTTTAAACCGCGCAATTTCAGCGTCAATCTTGCTATCAAGAATCTGTCTATTGCTAATAACAATAGGTTCTTCTTTTAATAATAGCGCTTTAGCAAAAGCGATACCAGGGGAAACAAGTATACCTGAGACCATAACATTTAATCCTTATTCAATTTTAAAACCTTTCATAGCTAATCGGGAGTTATTATTCCAATTCAGGAATTAATTTTACTAAATGATCAACTGCGTCTTTTTCATCTTCACCTTCGGCAGCAATGGTAATGGTTGTGCCTTGTGATAAACCTAATGTTTGTAATTTAAATAGGCTTTTAGCGCTTGCACTTTTTCCATTAGATGTGACAGTAATTTCTGCATTAAAGTTTTTGGCTTCTTTCACAAATTGCGCTGCAGGGCGAGTATGAAGACCGTTAGATGCAGTAATGGTTACATCTTGTTTATACATATTATTTGACTCCCAAATATTTTTATTTCAGCGACCAATATAAATAAAAACCGCCTGAAAGGCTAGTAAGATTTCATATATCTTTTATATTAGGTCAATTGTATTAACTTTAATTGATAAAGATAGCCATATTTTGTCAGTATCGGTAGATACGGGTGACTTTATCGCTACACTTTTTAAATTCTACCTGTCCATGGATTCCATGTTTAATGTTTTCAAAAACGATTTCTTCACTGCCATCAAGCTTTGATGCGCGGATCTCTTCTCTACAGAAAGTTTCAAATCGCTGTAATTCTTGTTCACTATTACCTAATTTATAAGCTTTAGGTAAATTTTGACTGGTTACATCGGTGTGTATTTTATCTTGCACATCAAGGATAATGACGCCTTTATTCGATAACAATGAGCTACAGGCGGTTAATGATAATAATCCTGCAAGAAATAATAATTGCAAAGGCAATTTCACGATTAATCCCACAATGTTCAAAATAATTCCTTTATAAAGCACAGTAACCTGTTTATTATTTACAAGTGAATACGAATTATATACTAATAATCAGAGAAAGTGCAGGGTGCATTTTTTCCTGATGTAATAAGATTAGGGTGAAGTTTATGTCAAATATTATCAATTACGACGAATTTAATCGTCAACTAATCCAAAATAAAATCGGTATTACCGCAGCTGAGCTGCATGGTTTTTTGTCGGGTATATTAGCTGGCGGTAATTATGATGAAAGCTGGCGTCCATTGGTTGAAGATATGTTAAATAATGGTCAAAAAATGCCTGCATCATTAGATGAGAAAATTAGTCAACTTTACACGCATATCAAACAACAATTTTTTGATGAAGATTTTAGCTTTCAATTATTGCTTAGTGACAAAGATTTATATTCACAGCTTGATGATTTAGTTGGCTGGATAAATCATTTCTTACTTGGTATTGGCCTTGTGCAACCTAAAATCAATCATATCAAAGGTGATGTTGGTGAAGCGATTTATGACCTACGGCAAATTGTTACACTGGGTTATGATGAAAATGAAGATCAACAAGAGCTTGGTTTTGCTTTTGAAGAGATTAAAGAGTATGTTCGCATCACTTCTATGCTATGTTTTGATGAATTTAATGAGCCAGATATCATCCCAACAATCCATTAATAATTATACATTTTCAAGGTCATTACAATGATAAACACTGATATCAAAACAGAACTTTTGGCACGTCGAGAAAGATTATTAGCTCAAATGGTGCCAAATAGTATTGCACTTTTTTTTGCAGCTCCTGAAGCCGCGCGTAGTAATGACACCCATTATCCATATCGGCAAAATAGCGATTTTTGGTATTTTACGCTTTTTGCCGAGCCAGAAGCGGTTTTTGCTGTTGTTAAACAAAATGATAATACACCTAGATATGTATTATTTAATCGTAAAAAAGATACGCTTGCAGAAACATGGACAGGTTACCGTTTAGGTCAACAAGCCGCATTAGGCGCAATTTGGGTTGATAAGGCGCATCCCTTTGATGAGATAGATACAATATTACCTGATTTATTAAATGGCAAAACGGCGATTTATTATGCTGATCAACAGTATGCCTATGCCGATAAAATTGTTGATCGTGCCATGCGTATTTTACGACAAGGTAGTCGAATTAATCTTTCTGCCCCCAACAGCATGATTGATTGGCGACCAATAGTCCATGAAATGCGTATGTTTAAATCAGATTTTGAAATCAAAATTTTACGCCAAGCTTGTGAAATTAGTGCACAAGCCCATATTAGAGCAATGCAAAAGTGCAAACCATTAATGTTTGAATATCAACTAGAGGCTGAAATCTTACACGAATTTGCTTGGCATGGTGCACGCTTTCCATCTTATAACACTATTGTTGGCGGTGGTAATAATGGTTGTATTTTACATTATGAAAATAATAGTGAGCAGCTAAAGGATGGAGATTTAGTTTTAATTGATGCTGGGTGTGAATACCAATACTATGCAGGTGATATTACTCGTACTTTTCCTGTTAATGGTCAATTTAGCCAAGCTCAACATGAGATTTATGACATAGTGTTAGCAGCGCAATATCAAGCGATTGAATTATTTAAGCCCGGCACATCAATCATGGAAGTGAATAATCATGTGGTCAGAACGATGGTAGCAGGTTTAGTTAAATTAGGCATTATGCATGGTGATGTTGAAACGTTAATTGCCAATAAAGCTTATACCGCATTTTATATGCATGGTTTAGGACACTGGTTAGGCATAGATGTGCATGATGTGGGTAGTGGTCGCGATCGCATTTTAGCGCCAGGGATGGTATTAACCGTTGAACCTGGACTCTATATTAATCAAGACGCAGATGTACCAGCACAATATAAAGGTATTGGTATTCGCATTGAAGATAATATTTTAATTACTGAGACAGGAAATGATGTGTTGACCAGTAATGTGCCTAAAGATCCGCATCAAATTGAACAGTTGATGACAAACACACTTACTCATTAGTCACGCTATTGCCGTAATTTCTTCAACAGAAATTATGGCTCTTTTATTGCTGTCTATATCACTTGTTATTAGTTCAAACTAATTGATTTATCGCGGTTAAAAATAATTTTTATTTTCAAGTCTTTGGCCGCAATTGGCTTATATTTCCATGTTTTCATGGCATTAATCACGGAACGATTAAAGATATTATTAGGCTTTGCTTCTATAATTCGAATATTTTCAACTCGCCCATCACTGTTTACATCAAATAGCGCAACTACATAACCCTCTAAACGCATATCCAGTGCTCGGCGTGGATATTCAGGTTGGTTGCGCCGAATTGGCGAAGGATTACCAGAATATTGACGATTATCTGAAATCTGCGGTGCTACAGCAGTATTAGCAACGTTGTCGCTAATCACTTCTTGTCTCACTTGTTGACGTGATGCTTTTTGAGCAGGAGGGCGCTTTTTCTTTTGTTTTGGTTCTTTTTTGACGACAATTTCCTTTTTGGGCTCAACAGTAGTGTTATCGGGGATTTTTTCGAGAATAGGTTCAGGCTGTTCTTCTTTAACAACTTCAGGCTCAATAACAGGTTCAACGGGAATTTCTTCGATTGGTTTGTTATCGATCCGTTCGCTATTTTCCACGCCTTGAATTTCGGGGGTATTTTCTACTAATGATTGCTTTGGTGCAGCCAATTGCGAGATATCGACCATAATAGCTTTAATTGAATTATCACCTTCATCAACAACAATATTTTTAGCAAACAAGGCGGAACTAAAGATCAGTGCAAATAAGACAAGATGTGACAGTATAGATACCGATGTACATGCATAGGCATTTATAGGTTGTTTTTTCGTCGGACACAAAGGGACCTTGGCATTATCGATGTCTATATCAAAGTTAATCTTCATAATAATAATCATTTTTAACTTAAGGTCAGTATTCTAAATGAAAATGCTTATCATTTGTAGTGTTTTTTGAAATATGATAGATCACACCTTGTTGCATCATGATATTTATCAGATAATAGAAAGTAAATATCTGTTATTTATAATGGTTAGGCTGATGAATACTGCATCAATGAATCAAATACTCGATCTTGTTAAAGAAGATTTAATCAAAGTGAATCAAGCAATACAAGCAGAACTCAGTTCTGATGTGGCTTTGATAAATCAGTTAGGCAATTACATCATTAGCAGTGGTGGAAAGCGCATACGTCCAGTAATCGCGTTGTTAATTGCCAAAGCGCTCAACTATCAAGGTGATAAACATATTATTACCGCGGCTTTTATTGAATTTATTCATACAGCGACCTTATTGCATGATGATGTTGTTGATGAATCAGATTTACGCCGTGGCAAATCAACCGCTAATGCACTTTTTGGCAATGCCGCAAGCGTACTGGTTGGCGATTATATATATACGCGCTCTTTTCAAATGATGGTGCGTACCGAATCTTTTAAAGTATTGACCATTATGTCGGCGGCAACCAATGTGATTGCTGAAGGCGAAGTACAACAGTTAATTAATTGTAACGATCCTGATATCACCAAAGAACAATATTTAGAGGTGATTTATCGCAAAACAGCACGTTTATTTGAGGCAACCTCGCATTCGGCTGCGGTTCTAGCTGGAGCTAATGCGCAGCAAGAACTCGCTTTACAAGAATATGGCAAATTTTTAGGGACCGCCTTTCAAATCATCGATGATTTGCTTGATTATAGTGGCGATAGTAATGAAAAATTAGGTAAAAATTTAGGAGATGATCTCAATGAAGGTAAACCTACTTTACCGCTATTACATGCTATGCACCACACTAAAAATGCCCAAGATGCAGCATTAATTCGTCAAGCCATAGAGCAAGGTAATGGTCGACAATTATTAGATCGCATTTTGCAAATTATGGATGAATGTGGTTCGCTCGATTTTACGTTACAAACCGCTCAAAAAGAAGCGCAAAAAGCATTTGACGTTATTGCAATTTTACCTGATTCACCTTATAAACAAGCGTTACAAGATCTTGCCTTATTATCAGTAAAAAGAGAAAACTAATTCACCAATGAGCCAATAAATCAATAAAACCATGTGTTTTTTATACTCAAACACATGGTTTCCTGAAACTTCTTGTCATGAGTTTTATATACAACAACTTCAAACTTCAATTAAGGTAATTATTTATGCTAAAAAGGTCTTGGCCTGTTTTGTTAATTTTTATTTCGATGATTTCGGTTCAAGGCAGTGCGTCTATAGCCAAATATCTATTTCCGGTGTTAGGGCCAGAGGGAATGACAGCGTGGCGATTATTTTTTTCGGCAATTATGTTAGTGTTAATCTTCAAACCGTGGCGTAAAGCAATGACAAAACAAGCCCTGAAATATATATTTTTATATGGTATTTCAATTGGTTGCATGAATTTAGCGTTTTATAACGCAATCTCTAGAATTCCGCTTGGTATTGCTGTTGCCATTGAACTGACCGGACCGATTATGGTGGCGATGTGCGCTTCACAAAAAGTGCTTGATTTTATTTGGTTAGGTATTGCAATTATGGGGCTAGCTATGCTTTTACCACTAACTCAAGCATCAAGTAATTTAGATCCAATGGGTATTTTATTTGCGCTATTCGCGGGAAGTGGTTGGGCATGTTATATTTTATTTGGACGCAAAGCGAGTGATATTTATGGTCCAGCAAGTGTAGCGATTGGATCGGTTATTGCTTCGTGTTTTTTATTTCCTATCGGCATCTGGCAAACTGGCAGTGCCCTGTTCTCGTTGGAATTACTACCACTGATTTTTGTGGTTTCGCTATTAGCATCGGCCATTCCTTATGGTTTGGATATGATTGCACTACCCAAATTACCGGCGCAGACATTTAGTACATTAATGAGTTTATCACCTGTTTTTGCCGCACTTTCTGGATTCATTGTTTTGCATGAACAGTTAACCCACTATCAGTGGCTAGCCATTGTGTTTATTATTATATCATCGATAGGTACAGTACTTACAATGAGCAGACCAACAAAGGTTAAATCGATTAAACCAAGCAATTAAATTTGTCAATGGGAAATATTATCGCGCTGTTTATAAGCGCGATAATATTGCGGAAAAGTGATAGTGATAGATTGCTATCACTTATTTTAGTTGAAACAGGCTGTGATGATTTAACGAGGAGGGAATCCCATACCTCCGCCCATTAATCCTTTCATTTGACGCATCATCTTCATCATGCCACCGCCTTTCATTTTCTTCATCATCTTTTGCATATCTTCAAACTGTTTTAAGAGTTTGTTGACATCTTGCACTTGAGTGCCTGAACCTTTTGCAATACGGCGTTTGCGTGATCCTTTAATGATTTCAGGATTAGCGCGTTCTTTTAATGTCATTGAGCCAATGATAGCTTCCATTTTGATGGTGATTTTATCATCCATCTGCGCTTTGATATGATCAGGAAGTTGCCCAATACCTGGTAATTTAGCAAGCATTGCACCCATTCCGCCCATATTACGCATCTGCTTGAGTTGTTCTTGAAAGTCATTAAAATCGAACTTATCGCCTTTTTTCAGTTTTTTGGCGATTTTCTCTGCTTTTTCGCGATCAACATTATGCTGTAATTCTTCAATCAAAGAGAGCACATCACCCATACCTAAGATGCGCGAAGCAATGCGATCGGGGTAAAACGGCTCTAAAGCGTCAGTTTTTTCCCCCATTCCTAAGAATTTTATCGGCTTACCAGTAATATGCCGAATGGATAGCGCCGCACCACCACGCGCATCACCATCAACTTTGGTTAAAATTACACCGGTAAGTGGCAAAGCATCATTGAATGCTTTAGCCGTATTGGCTGCATCTTGCCCGGTCATGGCGTCGACCACAAATAATGTCTCAATTGGATTAATGGCTTGATGAAGCGCTTTGATTTCATCCATCATGTCGTTATCAACATGCAAACGACCCGCAGTATCGACAATAAGTACATCAAAGAATTGTAATTTTGCATGAGAAATAGCTTTATTTACAATACTGACCGGTTTTTCAGTAATATCAGATGGAAAAAACTCAACATCAATCGCTTTAGCCAGTGTTTCTAACTGTTTAATTGCAGCAGGTCGATAAACATCGGCAGACACTACTAGCACTTTCTTTTTCTGTTTTTCTTTTAGAAATTTAGCCAGTTTAGCAACACTGGTTGTTTTACCGGCACCTTGTAACCCTGCCATTAACATCACTGCTGGTGGTTGGGTTGCCAAATTGAGTGAACTATTGACTTCCCCCATTGCACTTGTGAGTTCATCTTGAACTATTTTGATAAATTCTTGACCTGGTGTTAGACTCTTGCTGACATCTAATCCAACAGCTTTTTCTTTAACTTGATTAATAAATTCACGAACCACAGGCAGGGCAACATCAGCTTCGAGTAATGCCATACGCACATCGCGCAACGCATCTTTAATATTGTCTTCAGATAGTCGTCCACGACCACTGATATTGCGGAATGTCTGTGATAAACGGTCGGTTAAATTCTCGAACATATTAACTCTCGTAATAAATAAAAAATTGTAATTATCATATCAGAAAATTTCAATAAGTCCCACGATCATAATTTTGCGCCGACTTGACACTAATTAATGTTCCTGTTCAAATGAGGAAAGATAGACAGTGCACACATTGACCATTTTGGTAATTAAAACAGCATAGATTAAAAAGGAGAACATTGAATATGGCAAAAATAATTAGTACTGATAAAGCGCCAGCCGCTATTGGGCCTTATGTTCAGGCCATCGATTTAGGTAATATGTTATTTGCCTCAGGACAAATCCCACTCGATCCTGCCACAGGTGACATACCAAGTTGTGTGAAAGAACAAGCCAAACAAAGTTTAGCCAATGTTAAAGCGATTGTCACAGCGGCAGGTTATCAAGTCAGTAATATCGTAAAAACAACTATTTTTTTAGCTGATATGAATGATTTTGCTGCGGTAAATGCGGTATACGAAGCATTTTTTACTGAAAATAATGCCTCTTTCCCTGCTCGCTCTTGCGTGCAAGTTGCTCGAATTCCTAAAGATGCTAAAGTCGAAATTGAAGTCATTGCTGCTAAATAAATTTGCTTACCTGATTAGCACCAAAAGGTGCTAATTTTTGTCAAAAAGTTTCAGGAAACCCTACGTTTTAATATAAAAAACAGGTTAAAACACATTATATTTTTAGTTATCTCATCTATTACTTTTTACTATCAAAAATACAGCCACTTTCTAACCAAAAATCAAATTAATTATTTATTGTTAAACTGTTATTTAATGATTGATTGCCAATAAAGTTGGTGTAATAATCTACAAATATTTATTGTTGTTTTTTGTGCCAAATGGATTGTGAACATGTTTGAAAAAGTAGAATCGTATGCAGGGGATCCCATTTTATCGTTAGTCGCTGAGTTTATGAATGATAGCCGAGATAATAAAACGAATTTAAGTATTGGTTATTATTATGATGAAAATAGCGTGGTTCCCCAATTGCAGTGTATAAAAACTGCTCGTGATGATATTTATCATCTCAATCAAGGTGCACAGCTATATTTGCCAATGAGTGGTTTGCCTGCGTATTGCCAATCAATTCAGTCTCTATTATTTGGTGAAGATCATTCGGCTTATAAAGATAAACGTATCGCAACGATACAAACGTTAGGTGGTTCAGGTGCTCTTAAAATAGGGGCTGATTTTTTATTTCGCTATTTCCCAAAATCTGAAGTATGGGTCAGCGATCCAACATGGGAAAATCATATCGCTATTTTTAGCGGTGCCGGGTTTAAGGTAAACAAATATCCCTATTTTGATGAGCAAACTTGTGGCGTAAAATTTGAAGCAATGCTTGAAACATTAAATCAACTACCGGCTAAAAGCATTGTGTTACTTCATCCTTGCTGCCATAACCCAACAGGGGCTGATTTAACACATACGCAGTGGGATAAAGTGATCGAGGTGTTAAAGGCCCGTGATCTTATTCCATTTATGGATATTGCTTATCAAGGTTTTGGCGAAAGTATTGACGATGATGCCTATGCGATTCGAAAAATGGCAGACACCGGATTGTGTGGATTTGTCAGTAACTCATTTTCGAAAACATTTTCACTCTATGGTGAACGTGTTGGTGGATTATCTGTTTTATGTGATAACAGTCAAGTCGCTGGGTGCGTATTAGGACAGTTACAAGCTACCGTTCGCCAGAATTATTCAAGTCCATCAGCTTATGGTGCGCAGTTAGTTAGTTATGTATTAAATCATCCTGAGCTTAAAGCGCAATGGTTTAAAGAAGTCGAATCAATGAAAAATCGCATTGTAACCATGCGATCAACTTTGGTTGAATTATTAAAAAAAGCTGTACCTGATCGTAATTTTGATTATTTGGTTAAACAGCGAGGCATGTTCAGTTATACCGGTTTTAATAAAGAGCAAGTTACACAATTGAAAGATAATTTTGCTGTTTATTTGGTGGGCAGCGGAAGGATGTGTGTAGCGGGTTTAAATCACCATAATATCTACCGTGTGGCAGAAGCATTTGCTACATTAAAATAAACATGTTACTAAAAGGAGTATATTTTATGTTCCATAAAGTGTTAATGTTAATATTAGGTATAGTAATGACAACTTTAGTTGTTGGGTGTAACACCGTTAAAGGTGTTGGTCAAGATGTTGAATCTGGCGGAAAGGCCATTTCACATACTGCCGAAAAAGTGAGTGATAAAATGTAACTAAGGTTATATATGTCTAGCAATATTTTCGCTTTTTAACTATTTTTAGAGTAAAAATGTTACGTATTTTGTCTATAGTTACATTGTTTTTACTTATTGGGTGCGGTTCGTTAAACTATCGAACTGCACCTTTAACGCTGGAAAATTGCCAGTATTCAAACCTATCAGGTCTTGAATTTTTATTAAATAAACTCCCCTCAAATACACAAAATTATCAACATGTTTATATTGCCCAGAGCCGAGCAAGCAAACATTTACCAAGTCATTATGCTGGAATAAAAGGTAAATTAACTGATCAAATTTTGGTGCGAGATTATCCCAAAGAAACATTTTGGCGAACACCAAATTTGTTCGAAAGGGCTTCTTTATATGATGATGGATACGATGACCTTTATATCAGTAAAGCTCAAAAAGAAGCGCGAGACCGTAAAGCCAAATTCGTAGTAAGACAAGCCGTGTTACACAATTGCCAAATCGTTTATATCGCTATTGATTCTTTAGCCAAAGATAGGGATAATCCTTTGCTAATTGAATCTAACGATTTATCAATTATTAGACAGGCACAAAAATGAGTGGCTGAATTACTCATATATAAAAGTCAGTGCGAGTCAAAAATACATTTGTTAATGGTCACCGTAGTAACGGTGCCTATAGCTCCATTATTAGTTAATTGTGTTAAGGAAATAAAATGACACCAAATTTAGAAAGTTCAACAAGTAGAAAAGTCAAAAAAGCGGTTATTCCTGTTGCTGGTTTGGGAACGCGCATGTTACCTGCAACTAAAGCAATTCCTAAAGAGATGCTCCCTATTGTTGACAAACCACTTATTCAATATGTGGTTAAAGAGTGTATTGCAGCTGGCATAACTGAGATTATTTTTGTAACCCACTCATCAAAAAACTCAATTGAAAACCATTTCGATACCAGTTTTGAATTAGAAGCCATGTTAGAAGCGCGTGTTAAACGCCAATTATTGCAAGAAGTACAAGGCATTTTACCTAAACATGTCACAATAACTAGCGTCCGCCAAGGTTTGGCTAAAGGGCTTGGTCATGCGGTATTATGTGCTTATCCTTTAGTTGGCGATGAACCGTTTGCTGTTGTTTTACCTGATGTGATTATTGATGAATACCAAAGTGACCTTACCAGCGATAATTTAGCCGCAATGATCAAAAATTACCATGAAACCAAACATAGCCAAATCATGGTTGAGCCAGTGCCAAAAGAATTAGTTTCTTCTTACGGTATTGTTGATTGTCGTGGTGAAGCGCTATCTGCAGGTAATGTTACACAAATGTACAGCGTTGTTGAAAAACCATCAGTTGAAGAAGCGCCATCAAACCAATCTGTGGTTGGACGTTATGTTCTATCTGAAAAAATTTGGCCCCTACTTGCCAAAACCCCATTAGGTGCGGGAGGTGAAATACAATTGACCGACGCAATTGCTATGTTACTTGAAGAAGATTGCGTTGATGCCTATTGCATCAAAGGTTGTAGCCACGACTGTGGTAATAAACTCGGTTATGTACAAACCTTTGTTCAATACGCAATGCGCCACAAAATCTTAGGTAGCGATGTTAAAGCGTGGTTAAAGACGCTCTAGTTTTAACAAATTAAACAATAATAAAAAGGGCGCAGTGTGCGTTCTTTTTATTAGTATGCTCTTATTCTATTTGTAGGCCATATAAATCCCCATCGGTAGTAAACTTTCCAATCAGAAAATTAGGCTGATATTTTTGTGTTATATTCAATTAACGTCAGGTTATTTAATGCTTGATAACATACGTTAGTAGTATCAGTGGTTAACTATTCTTCTATTATTTCTATTATTTCTTTTATTTGTTCCCGATTATTAAAAAACATAAATAGAATTGGTATAAAGTGTTTTCGAATATTTGTTATTTAATTTTAAATTTTATTTAAAATAATTTTTACAAAAAAGGGTAGCTAAATTTTTTTTTAACGTTATACTTCTGCCCTTACAATTAATTACCCCCAATTTATGGGAAAATGACTATAAAAAAATGATTTATCAAGAAAAAACTTGATGTATAGGATGTTATGCAGTACAACTTTTTTTATCAAATGTGGCAACATTATGCTTTAACTATTTCTAAATACTCTTCAGGCATTATTTGTACCCCCAACTCACTTAATAGATACACACAAGATTGTCGTAAATACTTGTTAATAGTTAACAAGTGGCTATGCTTCACCCTAAAGCAACGATTATTATTAACTAAACGCTCATTATCTTGTTTATCTACCTTGTCATTGCTATTGTCGTATTCATTAAATACACAGGCGTTATCGGCTGTTACAACAAATATAATTCAAGGTTCAGCACCTTATTTAACGTTTGATGGCGGAAAAACTAAAGCCACTACGACCGAAGATCTGTTAAGTATTACGTTATCTGATGGCACAACAATTACGCCTGCAAATAATACTTCAACTGCGAAAAAACCGATAGTCTTACCCAATGCAGAAGAAACTTTAGCGAATGTTGGCATGTTTGTACCAGCATCAAAAGACTCAATAGAATTAAAAGAACTAATTAATTCCTCCTATAACTTCTGGGGTGATGATGATGGTGATGGACAGGGAGAAAATGGTGTAACTGCAACTGGTAGCTTAAGTATTAGCTTCACAGATAGATATAACCAAAAAGTTAGTCGCAGTCATGTCTTAGATATTTGCGGAGCACCTTATAAAGTGGTGTTAAGTAGTACTGGTGGCATGTTAAAGACACAGTATGGCGTGCCTAATAGCAGCACTTTCGGCAAAAGTACAGTAAGTTACTTTATCACTCCAGTCTTAACTCCTAAAGTTTGCTACATTAAGGCGGGTGATCTAAGGTTAGACGTACATCAGTTCGCAGGTCCGGCCGGTATGTGGAATCCAGATAAAGGCTTTATCGCATCTGGTAACTTCCCGACCACAGGTATTAATGGTATATTTTTCGATTTATACATAGAAGGTAGTGGTCCACTGACTTGGCCAACTATCACTCAGGCAGGTATAACCGCCAAAATGAGACCCAATTCGGCAGGTAGCAGTGTGCGAATCACACTAACCGGTCCAAAGGTGAACGGAAATCGAAACGCAATTAGCAAACCAGACTTACCTCAGAAATTTGAATTAGTCGGTTACGATAGCAGTGGCAAATCAGTGATTAAATATGGATTTGAATTACAAAAGTGGTTTGTCAATCGCGGAGATAGATTTAATTTATTCTCATCACATGAAAACTGGTGTAAGACATTAGGTTATAGGGTTATGCAGGTGAAAGATGTCACCAATGCAAACTGTACAGGTTTACACAGCAGTTGCCAAGGCGCTAAACCATCATCGGCTAGAAACCATTACCATCGACGAATTGGTGGTGGCTTGCTTAGCGAGTGGGGTTACATGACAGAATACATGGATTTAGTAGGTTTACCTTCTGATAATGCATATTGGACAAGCGATGTAGTAGAGGGTAAAAAGCTTGTTGTTACCGCGGTTGGAGGTCAGGTTAAAACTAGAAATTCTAACGAAACTGCGTACGGAATGTGTGTCTATCCTTAAATTTTTAGCACTTAATCCTTGAACTACAGATGGAATAATATGTATTTAATTTACGTTAAGTAATTAAAGACAAATTGCCCCAGCTTGGGGGCAACCGATCAGTTTATATTAACGGATAATGCGCTTTTGCTGCTCAATAGCAATAAAAGCCTATCCATTCAACATAAAAAATAAAGCTAAAAGCATCTAAAAACCACCGCAATAATAAAAAACACTCAAAAAATGATTGAGTTACTTAAAATTATCGTAATAATCTCAATCAGATATCTTCGTGTTTTTATAGAAAAATACGCTATTTTTATAGCTTCAAAAAGTCAATATAACCATTAATCCCGCCGACTCCTCGGTGAGATTAAGCACGCCACATAAGGAAATTTGGCGTGCTTATGTTTTGTCAAGAACAAATTTGAACATTTGAGCAAAGCGAAGATGCGAGTATCAGGATGATAAGATTAAATATAAGTAGGCCTCATTCTGTAGCCAAGCGCGAGATTACTAAGGGGATTTGCTGATCCTCCATAGCTTGGACATTGTCAATGTTGCTATTTATTCCCCCAAAAATCTAACTACATATTTTAATTAAATAAATCTACCCTATAGAAATTCACTTCAACCGAGAGTTGAATTTAAGCACCATTAACAAAACTTTACAGAAACTTAAAAAAACTAGCCAAGAGTTCTTTAAACGGCTATAATTTCGCCGGTTTTAAGGGAGTAGCTTATTTAATGAACGGATGAACAGAAAAAAACGAAGTAAAATATAAATTTATTTGGCAGGTGAATCGTAATGCACTACTATATTAGGCATCAGTCGCCAAGCACTAGGCACTGGCAAACCTATGTTTTAAATTTACCCAATAATCCCATTAGACGAGTTTTTACACGAACCTCGTTTATATCTTCAAAGTTATCACTTAAATTATTATCGAAATTATCTCGAAAAGTCTCGCTGGCGTTGGTGCTGTTATTATTGTCGTATTCATGGAGTTTGCAGGCATTACCCGCTAATAATAGGCGAGCGGGTAATCGTAGTGATGCCATAATACTGCCACCGTCGCCATTAGAAGTTATCAAATTCGTAAGACCAGTTATTAAATATGGTGCAGATGGGTACGCCGGTCCTGCTGACATATGGAATCCCCATTATGGATTCCTAGTTCAATCAACCAATCCCGCATCATACGGGCTTAATTTCCCAACTACGGGCGCTGATGGATTATATTTTGATTTAATCATAATAGGAGAAGCAAATGACTTAAGATGGGAATCGCCAATTAGAGGGAGGGGGATCACAGTTACTGTGGCGAGAAGACCAATATTTAATAGCGATGGAGATGTCGAATATCGCGTTACGCTAAACGGTCAACATGCAAGAGCTCATATAAACAATCCTCATCCCCGTAGAATAATCGATGAAATAGTGTTGCCGCAGACCTTTGAGTTAGTGGGTAAAAATAGAAGTGGCGAGGAGATCGTAAGATATGGATTTGTGTTACAGAAGTGGTATGTCAACCGTGGACGTAAATTCGATACTTTTCAAAATCAATTATCTTGGTGTAGTAGTTTGGGTTATCGTATGGTACAGGTTAAGGACTTGACTAATTCAGCCTGTCGTGGTTCTGGCTCAGGTCCCCATTGCAGAGGGGCTATTAGTGCCACACCACACTCAACTGGTAATCATTACCAGCGTCGAATAGGCGCTGGTTTCTCCGCGGAGTGGGGAGATACGGGGATTTACACCCGCGCGGGCTTTGAGAACCACTTCTACTGGACAAGTGACACTGCTGGAGCTGACTACCAGTTCACTGTGTTCATGGGCGGCGGTTATATTGGTAACCACAGTTCTTTGCCGAATAACACTAATTACTATGGACTTTGTACCACTCCTTAGTATTTGATGCTTAGTTCTTAATCCTTAGAATGTGCTTGAGCTTATGATGCAAATAAAGGACAATCCATCCAAGCATCAAGAACCAAGCCCCCCGCGTGTTAGGCGGGGTATTGAGGAGACAGAGCGTACGAGTTTTCGCTTTTGCAAATAGATAGCAAAAAGCTTTTTCCTAAAATGAAAAACAAAATCTACCAATAACAAAATGAAAAACCATCCAATAAGCGTTTGAAGTTAATCCAAACATTAAAAAATAAATAAAATCGAAACTTTAAATGATCTATTTTTATAGGGGGATCTGTTGTTTTGACGGTGTTATTTTAGAAAAGCGTTACCGTTTTTAAATGTTCAATAAATAGATACTTTATAAAAATCAATTTGCTCATAGTCAAAAAATATAGCCTATGCTAGACTGAACCAAACTCTGAAGCTCTTTTGCCTAAGTGATATTTCAATTCATATGGTGGATTAGCCGCGGTATAGCACAGAAATGGCTATGCTTCCCGATTTGGATAAGGTGTTTAATATATATGCAATTAGTTGATAATTATCAGCGTCGATTTCAATATCTGCGTTTGTCGATTACCGAGCTGTGTAATTTTCAGTGTCAGTACTGTTTACCCAATGGTTATCGACCCAACAAGGCTCATAAATTTTTGTCGCTCAGTGAGATTAATAATGTTGTTGCAACATTTACTGAACTTGGTGTGCGTAAAATTCGGTTAACAGGTGGCGAGCCCACTTTGCGTCGTGATTTTATGGATATTTTGTCGATGATCTCTGCTTACCCCAGTGTGAAAGAACTCGCCATTACAACCAATGGTTCTCGTTTATTAAAAAATATTCATCATTGGCATCAAGCAGGTTTGAATGCGATCAATATTAGTATTGATAGTCTGTCTCCGCATTTATTTAAATTAATTACCGGTCAAGATAAGCTTAAAGAACTAATACAATGTGTGGACAGATCATTAGAAGTGGGTATAAAAAAAGTAAAAATTAATACCGTTTTGATGAAAAACAGGAATGATAATTTAGATGATTATTTGTCGTGGATTAAATGTCGCCCAGTAGAGTTACGTTTTATTGAGCTTATGGAAACGGGCGAAAGCCTTGATGTGTTTAATCGTTATCACCAGTCTGGTAGTTTGATTGAAACACAGCTAATTGCACAGGGTTGGCAATTGCAATCTAAAAATCCGCTATCAGGTCCAGCTAAAGTTTATGTCCATGGCGACTATCAAGGTAAAATTGGGCTGATTATGCCGTATTCAACAGATTTTTGTAAAAACTGTAATCGATTACGTGTATCATCAATAGGTAAGTTGCATTATTGTTTGTTTGGTGATGCAGCCGTTGATTTGCGTGATTTGCTCCAAAGTCCAGCGCAAAAGCAACAATTAATCGCAAGAATCTTTTCTTCGCTAATGATCAAACCAGAAAAACATCTGTTACATGCTCATAATGTCGGTATTACGCCTAATTTATCCTATATTGGTGGATAATTGGATATTTTGTTTTGGTACATTCATCAGTTGCCAATGCTGTATTGCCCAATCTAAAAGTTGCTGTTGTGTGGCATCTTGCCAATCTTTTGGCACACATTGCCCTAAAAATTGCAGAGCTTGAACGGTTAATGCTTTAAGATTGTTTAAATCAATCGGGTTGGCATGGTTTTGTTTTGATAGTTTATTGCCGTTGTTATCCAGTACTAGCGGTAAATGGCAGTAGCTTGGCACAGGAAAGCCGAACAGTTGATACAGTGAGATTTGTTTAGCGGTGACCGGTAATAAATCTGATCCACGCACAATTTCAGTAATGCCTTGCTGATGATCATCTAATACCACCACTAAATTATAGGCAAATAAGCCATCTTTACGACGAATAATAAAATCTTCTTGTGCGTTAGCTTTTTCAACGGTTTGTAGGCCACGAATTTGATCTGTAAATTGAAAAATAGGGTGATTTTGTTTTAAACGAATCGCAAATTGCTGTTTATTCTTAATAGATAAATGCCGTTCACGACAAAAACCATCATAAATACCATGGGTCAGACTTTGAATTCGCTGTCTAGTACAATCACAATAATAGGCTTGTTGATTATCGATTAGCGTTTGTAAAATAGCTTGGTAACGTTCACTGCACGATGATTGGTATAAAACTGCATCATCCCAATATAAATTTAGTGCTTCAAGAGTTTTTAATATTAGTGATGATGCCCCTTTGACTTCTCGTGGTGGGTCGATATCTTCAATACGAACCAGCCATTTACCGAGGCAAGATTTAGCTTGGAGATAACTTCCCAGCGCCGTTACCAATGAACCAAAATGTAATGGTCCTGATGGTGAAGGGGCAAAACGACCGATGTAATGCATAGGTCTAATTTGAGAATGATAGATGAAACAGGCGTTACATGCCCATCTGTTTTTCGCGAAGTTCCGCAAGCGTTTTACAATCGATACATAAATCTGCTGTTGGTCTTGCTTCTAAACGACGAATGCCAATTTCAACGCCACAAGATTCACAATAACCAAAGTCGTCTGATTCAATTTTCTTTAATGTTTTTTCAATTTTTTTAATCAGTCTTCTTTCTCTATCTCGAGCGCGTAATTCAAGGCTGAATTCTTCTTCTTGCGTTGCTCGGTCAGCTGGATCTGGAAAGTTCGCAGCTTCATCTTGCATGTGAGTAACTGTTTTACCCATTTCACCTTGTAGTTGAGCAAGCCAAGCTTCTAAAATAAGTTTAAAATGTTTTAATTGCTTAGGGTTCATGTACTCCTCGCCTTGTGCCTCTTTATAAGGCTCAAGCCCAGCAATTGAAAGCAGGCTAAGAGAAGATGTATTTACTTTTTGTTCCTTTTTCACAGCAATCCCCTTAAGTACAGATTATTTGAAAGCGCTAAACTATAGCAATAATTCAGCCATTGGCAAATTTTTTTTATCATTTTTTTTTACTTTAAATAAAAAAATAATGTAACCAATTGTTATTGATAAAATTAATTAAATATTCCACATTTTTAAATCATTTTTTGGGCATTTGGCAACTAAATCTTTTAACTTATCGTTGTCAGGTAAAATTAGGTTAGGAGCAATATCAAATAAAGGATAGAGCACAAACTCTCTATTTTTCATATGATAATGAGGGATTGTTAGCCTTTCACTCTGCATGACTAAATCATCATACAATAAAATATCGAGATCTAAGGTTCTTGCTCCCCAACGGTTGTCTTTGCGTACCCGTCCTTGCGCTTTTTCAATGGTTTGCAGTTCATCCAGCAGGGCAATTGGCGATAGGCTTGTCGTCAGTTTAATGACGGCATTAAGATAATCATTTTGATCTTGTGGGCCAAGTGGTTTGCTGCGATAAAAAGGGGAAATATCCATAACTGTCGTGTTAGGTAGCTGCTTTAATGCCGCAATTGCACGATTGGCTTGTGCCAATGGATCTTCAAGGTTACTGCCTAAGGCGATATAACAAGTTGACATAATGAGATGTTAAATTTTTGATTTGATTGTTTTTGTTGAAACCATTTTAACATATAAAATAATCGCTCCAAATGATTATATTAATGACTGACGCATTATGATTTTGGGTTATTAGAATATAACTACATAGTCTTTAACTTATAGCTGATGATAGGTTATTTTAGTTGTCTCGAAGTAAACTAATTTCCCTAATCGCTTATCGTATTTGCTTAGTTTGAGAGTTTTGCATGAATTTAGGTCAACAGTTAAGTTTTTTAATCCAAAATACGCCAATAATCAGTGACCCTCAAGTTATTGATTGTGCTATCAATGGGGTAACGGATTATTTTGCTTGCGCTTTACAAGCTTGCCATGAAGATGATGTTTATAAATTGCTAGCATGGATAGCGGATGAAGGTGGAAATGCGAGAGCTTGGTTAATTGGCCAAAAAAAGTTGGCTAGCGCAAGGCAAGCAGCACTTTTTAATGGCTTTCAAGCGCATTGTTTAGATTATGATGATGTACATTCAGATGTTCGAGGTCACCCATCTGCCGTTATTTTATCCGCACTCATTGCAAGTGTTCGATTAGATAATACTGAACAAAAGATTGATGGTAGGCGTTTTTTAACGGCTTATGTGATTGGTATTGAAGTGATGGCTTTATTGGGGCAAAGTGTCAATCCACAGCATTATGAAAAAGGTTGGCATACAACTATTACTTTGGGTGGGATTGCTGCGACTGCGGCTATTTGTTATCTCTATGATGAGCCTTTTTTATCACAAGCATTAACGTTAGCTGCGACTCAAGCATCGGGAATGCGTTTATTAATGGGTACGCCGATTAAGTTTTTGCATGCTGGGATCGCAGCCGAGCATGCCATACAAGCGGTTGAATGGTTAAGAGCGGGTATACATGCCGATCAGGATTTTTTAGATGATAAATTAGGTTTTTTGGCTATTTATGGGCAAGGTAATACGCGTTTTGATTTAAGTCATTGGGGCAAAACTTGGAAGATTGTAGATCCTGGATTATGGTTTAAAAATTATTCTTATTGTTCGGCTGCAGCTTATATTGCTGATGCGGGGCAATTGCTTTATCGGAATGCTAACTTTAGTGTTGATAAGATTGAGAGTATTACTATCTTTTTTTCTCCACCACAAAGTGATGCTGCTTTAATTTATCAAATGCCTTTGCTTGCTGAACAAGGGCGTTTTTCGGCTGAGTATGTTTTAGCATTAACCCTTTTAGGATTGCCACTTAGTTTTGAACAGTTTTCAGCAAAGCCTATTTCAAATGGCATAAAACAATTGATGCAGAAGATGAAACGCAGTTATCAAATACAACTTATACCCCATCCACAGGCGTATAATAAACGTTATGTTGTTGTTGAAATTATTAATTGCACCGGCGAAAAGTTGATTCAACGAATTGATATTCCAAAAGGTTCGCCAAACAATCCATATAGTCAGCGCGAATTATCATTGAAGATGGTCAAAGCCGTAGGCGACCAAAAGACAGCGGATAATTTATTGAAAGATATTCGTGCGCTTGCAATCGGTTTAGATTTGCATACATTTTTATTGTCGCATCTTTTTACGCTTTAACGATTAAAAACTAATGTTGTGGTTAAGTCAGTTTTTAATCGTTAAATTTCAAAATCAATTTCATCGGTCAATTGGCGCAAAAAACGTTGTGTTATTTCATTTTTTGGATTATCAATTATTGATTTTGCTGGTCCTTGTTCAACAATTACGCCATCTGCCATAAAGATAACTCGGTCTGCAACATACTTAGCAAACTCCATTTCGTGGGTGACGATAATCATTGTGATATGTTCTTTGGCTAGCTGTAGCATCACTTGTAATACTTCGTGTACACGCTCGGGATCGAGTGCGGATGTTGGTTCATCAAATAATAATACTTTGGGTCTGACCGCAAGTGCTCTTGCGATAGCAACACGCTGTTGTTGACCACCAGATAAGGTGATGGGATATTGTGTGGCGTAGGGTAACATACCAACGCGTTCTAATAATGATAAGCCAAGTTGTTCGGCCTCTTTTTTATCTTTCTTTTGTCCAACAATTAATGGATAGGTGATATTTTCTAATGCGGTTTTATTTTTAAATAAATTGTAGTGTTGAAAGACCATTGCAGATTGCTTGCGTAAATGGATTTCTTCTTTATTACTATAATGTTTAGCATCTAGCATTGCTGTGCCAATTTGAATGGTACCGTTGTTCGGTTTTTCTAATAAATTTAAGCAACGTAATAAAGTCGATTTACCTGATCCCGAAGGTCCAATAATTGCAACCACTTCGCCTTGTTTGATGTTTAGGTTGATCTCTTTTAACACTTCATTATTAGCAAAGCGTTTAGATAAATGTGATACCGTAATCATAACACTTCTCCTTAACGATGATAGGGGGCAGTGAGTTTCTGTTCTAACTGTTTTTGTATCCAAGAATAGATAACAACAGTCAACCAGTAAACAATACCTACAGCTAAATAGGTTTCAAAGTAGAGGAATGAGTTAGCGGTTAACATTTTTCCGGCTGCTAATAGTTCTTGCACGCCAACAAAAAAAGCGACAGACGAATCTTTAAGTAATGAGATAAACATATTACCGGTGTTGGGTAAAGCATTCACCATGGCTTGAGGCAGTATAATACCGCGATAAACTTGTATTTTACTTAATCCCACTGTTAGTCCCGCTTCTTTCTGCCCGTGATCAACCGACTCTAAACTTGCTCGGAAAATTTCGGCTAAATAGGATGAATATTTTAAACTAAAGCAGATAATGGCTGCCGTTGTTGCGCCCATTTGTTTTAAAACAGGAAAAATCTGCGGTAACCCATAATAAATAATAAACAGTAAAACAACGGATGGTATTCCTCGAAATAGTGAAATAAACAGTGCAAAAATCGAATCGATAATGATTATTTTATTGCTACGCAGTAATGCAATTGCCAGCCCTAATATAATGGCAAACATAATCGATACGATGGTAATAAAAAGGGTAACCGGCAGATAAGGCAATATCTGCGGAAACACATTTAAAAAATAGTTTACATTAAAATTCATAAGGTAATATCTTCGCCAAAATATTTAATTGCCAAATTTTTCAATATGCCATTAGTGCGTAACTTTTCGAGGGCTTGATTGAATTTTTCACGCAGTACTTGACCTTTTTCATCTTTACTAAATGGAAATGCGACTTGCTCAATAGTAATGGGTTCACCAACTAATTTGAACGGTAGATTTTTACGCTTAATTTCAGCTAGTAATATCGGTTTTGAATTGACATAGCCATCAACTCGTTGATACTCCGTGTCATACATTGCTCCATCTCGTGTTTCATAGGTTTTGATAGTGATTTCATTGTTAGGAAAGGCTTTTTTTAGATTGTTTATATGATTTGAGCCTAGCACACCAGCAATGGTTTTGCCTTTAAAATCAGATAATTGATTGATATCATTGTTATCTTTGTGAGTTACAATTTGGCTACCATAAAAGCTATAGGTGTTGGAAAAATCATATTTGGCTTGACGAGCAGGTGTAATTGCAACCGCATTGGCAATAGTATCTAACCGCCCAGAATCAAATTGTCCCATCAATCCACCAAATTCCGCAATGACCCATTCGACTTTATAGCCTAATTCTTTGGCAATCGCTTCGGTAACCTCAACATCAAATCCGACTAAATTGCCATCTTGTTTATAACCGTTTGGGTAGCTTTGTCCTGTAGAACCTACTTTAATAATATTTTGATCTGTGACTTGATGGTTGGATTGATTATCACAACCCATTAAGGTTAGACTAGTTAATAATAGAGCGGATAGTAACGAGGTTATTTTTTTCATTGTTTATTACTCCTTTTTTTCCATTCGGTATAGCTTTTATGATTTAAGATTTTTTCAAAATAGAGCGTGGTATGATCAGGCGTTAAATCCGCTTGCCCTATTTTTTTATAGCCTTTATTTATATATATTTGAGCAAGCCATGGATGATTTGCAGCAGTGCCTAACGTGACGGCGGGTAACTTTAGTTGGTTAATTAAAATTTGCTGTTCAACAAAATCCCATAATGCATTACCATAACCTTGGCCTTTATAACGTGGATCGGTTGCAAACCAACCTAAATGGGGTAACCCATAAGGTCCTGGGTTATTGCCCCACGGAAAGCGAATGCTTAAGGTTGATAGTAGTTCATCTTCTTTTTCAAATAGATACACGGCATTCGATGCAATATGCTCAGCAATCTGCGGTTGCGTGACTGTCGCTGCGGCAAAATGAATGCCTAATTGAGTTGTAGCTTGATAAGCACTATGCAGTAGTGCCTGATAAGCTGGAATATCTTTATCAGTCATTAAGCGAAAACTCATGCTAATACTCCACACTGTTGAGCATATTGAATGACTTGTGCGACTTTTTCAGGAGCAGAGCCAAGATAGTTAATTGGATCTAACCAAGTATCAAGTTCCGATTCGGTCAATGTTTGGTTCAAGCTTGGATCTTCTAATAATATCTCTTTAAATGGTCGATTTTGTTCAAACGCTTTCATAGCGCTTTGATAAACCAGCTGATGAGCGGTTTGTTTGCCTAATCGCTTACCAATTTCGAACATCACTTTTTCTGATAACAACAAGCCATTTTGCAGTGATAAATTGGCCAACATCTGATCAGCATTGACTTTAAGACCCTTAAGCACGGCAAGGGCTGTTTGCAGTTGCGCTGAAATGTAAAGGTTAATTTCGGGTAGTGCGATCCATTCGGCACGCCAGCTCATGGCATCGCGTTCATGTTCAACTTTCATTGATTCGTGAATTAACGCGACGCTTTTTAAAAGTGGAGCTGTCAAACTGGCTAGACCTTCTAATGCTGCTGGGTTGCGTTTATGTGGCATGGTGGTTGAGCCAATTTTTCCTGTCGAGAAAGGTTCTTCGACTTCGTTAATCTCAGTACGCATCAAGTTATAAAATTCATTACCTATTTTGCCTAATGTGCCACTGATTAGCGCGATGACTGATGCATATTCAGAAAAACGGTCACGAGCTGCTTGCCAACCGATATTAGGGGTATTTAGTCCGAGTAACGTTAATGCTCGCGATTCTACTTGTGGTCCTAGCTTGCCCATTGATGCATAAGTACAAATTGCGCCACTAATATTACCGACTAATACCCGTTGTTTGATTTCACTTAAACGTTGTAAGTGCCGAATAAATTCATCTAACCATACCGCAAGTTTAAAACCAAAGGTTGTAGGGAGTGCTTGCATGCCATGTGTACGGCCAACCATGGGTAAATATTGATACTGTTTGGCCAAACGTTTTAGCTCAAGTGCCACTAGTTTACTATCGCGTTCAATGATTGCAAATGATTGTTTTAATTGTAAAACAGTTGCGGTATCGACAATATCTTGTGTGGTTGCTCCGTAATGAATATATTGACCAGCATCACCGACTTGTTTTTGTAGTGCGTTAATGGTCGACATTAACGAGTGTTTGGCTTTAGCTGCTTCTTCGGCAATGTGTTCAATTGATAGTTTAGATGCATCAGCTTTGGCTATGATTGCATTGGCTGCTTCGGTTGGAATAACGCCTAGCTCGCCTTCCGCTTTAGCTAAAGCGACTTCGACGTCTACTTGTTTTTGCAAGCGATTTTGCTCTGACCAAATCGCTCTCATTTCGCTTGTACCAAAGTTATTGCCTAAAATTAAAAAATCTAAAATATGTGACGCCACCAAACTATCCTCAATCATGGTTATTATCCTGTTAAATAATTATTAGTAATTATTGAGAGATCGTCTAATAATCTGTTTGTCTATGGATATAACTAATTGGAATAAAAGGTTAATGGAAATGGGCATTTTGGTAATTTGAGTGATAATCAGGATACTTTTTGAGTCGTAAGGATGGGGTGCGCTAAACAACTTTATCTTTTTGTAAAACACTATAAAACAATTGATTTTGTTTTTTTGTTTTGTTCGCTTCATATTGTTAGCTATCGTTATTAATAATAGTTAAAAATAAAAGTAAAAAATTAGGATAAGCTAAGAAAAAATAACCAAAATAAAAACTTTTATTTTCTGTTTTTTGAATCGCTAATTATTTGCCAATTATGCTACATCGCCATTAAGGTACGTATCACGCTCGCGACTTACCCATTTATTTTAGGGCTGGCAACTTTGGTGAATTGTTAATTGAGACGATGGCGATCACTCGTTTTTATAAATTGAGATGCTGAAAATTCTCTGTTCATCACGAAACGGTATAGAATCCTGAATATTTTTTACAAAAAATATAGCCTAAAACGTGAATAGCTTTATGAATACCGCATAGCGAGCACACAACTTACCTAGAAAATGACGCTAACCATTTTCGTGTTTTATATTTAATGGTAGTTATGTTATTTAATGCTTAATCAGGTTTTTCGGTGCGATAAATGGGACTGACCTTAAAGCGGTTAGTTAAATTGGTGACGGTGATTTTTCTTTATAATGTAGGCGTCATACTGTTTATCTGGGATACGGCGTTATATATATACATTACAGTCGCTTTTCAAATTACAGTAAACAACGCAAGTAATTCTTACTGTTTATCTTTTATATAGACAAGGGATTTGAAAAAATATCAAAAATAAAAAACAAATAAAATCAATGATTTTTATGAATGCTTTTTAATAATCAAAATCATCTCAAATTTAAAAAACCAAAGAAAAACACTCTGGTTATTTTAGTGTTTTTCTTGTGACTTAAACAAATAGCATTAACAATATTCTGGTATTTGTTTATTACAATTTTTATAGCACTTGAACAATCGATTCACAAAGTCTGGACATGTTATCTAAAGTCATACCTGCCACATTGATACGCCCTGAATTAACAATATAGATACCATAATCATGGCGTAATTTGAGCACCTGTTCTTCGTTCAAACCACTGAACGAGAACATACCGTTTTGTTTGGCGATGAAGCTAAAATCTTGATTAGCCCCTTTATCTTGTAATGTTTTTACAAATAGTTGCCGCATGCGGTGAATGCGTTGTCGCATACCAGTTAATTCATCGATCCACTCTTCTTTTAATTCTTCATTGTTTAAAATGTAAGAGACAATTTTAGCACCATGGGCAGGTGGATTAGAGTAATTAGCTCGAATAATTGTTTTGACTTGACTAAAGGCACGATCGGCAATTTCAGCATTTGCAGCAATTAACGTGAATGCACCTACGCGTTCGTTATAGAGACCAAAATTTTTTGAATATGAGCTCGCAATCAGTAATTCAGGGTGGCTTTGCGTAAATAATCTTAATCCGTAAACGTCTTCTTCGACACCTGTTCCAAAGCCTTGATAAGCTAAATCAAATAGTGGTAACCAGCCATTTTTTAAGGCTAAATCCGAAATTGCTTGCCATTGTTCTGGGGTTGGATCGATACCCGTTGGGTTATGACAGCAGCCATGGAACAATACCGCTTCGCCAGCGACAACTTGGTTTAAGCTACTTATCATGGCATCAAAATCAAGAGTGTGTGTTTGTGCACTATAATAATGGTATTCACGGACTTCAAGGCCAGCAGCTTGAAATACACTACGGTGATTTGGCCAAGTTGGATTACTTACCCAAACACGTTTTACTTTGGTCCGGCGAGCTAAAAAATCCGCCATGATGCGTAAAGCCCCTGTTCCTCCAGGTGCTTGTGCGGTTCTTGCTCTTTCATTTTCGCGACCAAAAAGCAGAATTTGTGTTGCAAGATTGAAAGCGTTGACGCCATCAATAGCTAAGTAACTTTTGGTTGTTTCGTCATTTAATAAAAAATGTTCTGCTTTTTTCACACTTTCTAAAATAGGTGTTTTGGTGGTTTCATCTTTGTAAATACCAACACTTAAATTAATTTTATTGGTGCGTTCATCCTTATTATAAAGATCGGCTAACCCTAAAATGGGATCGGCTGGAGCTGCTGTTAAATATTCAAACATAATTCACCTATCTGATCTAATGACTTTCAACGCATTATATACACATTATTTTGTAAGATACAATTTTGATAATCGTTACTTTTGCAAAAGGTGTATACAAGTATTGTATTATTGCTAAACGACTATTGTTTAACATGTAACAATTAGCTTATCTAAAAAAGTGGTTAAATCGTGCGCTAGGATAGTTAATTCACCGGTAATCAAATCCTCTTTTACAATTTCGCCTGTTAAGTTATTGATGGCAATTATTTCGGTACTTTCATTCGTCGATGCGATAAAAATGGTTGGTATGCGTTTTAATTTTTTTTGTTGAGATAAATGAGCAATTAAATTTTGTTCTAACGTTGCAAAATCATCATCATTCCATGCTTGAATTAAGGTCAAATGGGTATTGGCAAATTGAGCTGTCATATTGCCAGCATATTGTGTGCCATAAAAAAAATGAGCGCAGGCGTGTAATGTGATGCCAATGACTTGTTCAGCAATTGTGAGATCTCTTGGTGGCTCCAATAAAAATGGTTGCCAATATACCGTAAGCTGTTGCGTTTTTAAAATGCAAGGCGAGGGGATAGCATGTAATTCTACGCTTGCTGGTGCGAAGGTGAATTGGTTAATCCAACGAGTAGTAAAATTAAGTAAAGCGATTTTGTCTGTAGAGCTCATAAACAAATATATCTCATATTCAAATTATCATGTTATTTAATCGTCATTATACTGATTAAGTTTTGCTATGCATAATCGCATCAACGTTTTATTTTTGTGAATTGGGTAATTTATAAGAAAGCTTGTAAAGCTGTTTTAGGTAAATAGACGTTTTAGTATAAAAATTTAAGCAAATCAATTGAGTTATTTATTATGTGGGCACAACAGTTGAAAATGTGAAAAATGACCGCTTAACTGTTTGTAAAACAGCCAGTTTAATTTGCTTGCTATCCTTGGCTGAAACGTTAATAATAGAGAGGGATAATTTTATCCTTGTAATGCAGCAATGGCGTTAGACATTACAGTTTGTCAAAATAAAATAGCGTAAGTAGAATCATTATAATTAGATAATATGTTTATTTTAAACAATTACATAAAGATTTAGTTTGTTTGCCAAAATCGGTAAAATACTGTGGGTTGCAAATTAACCATGTTCATAGCGTCAATAAATTATACAATTAGGTTTTTTGTAAAGTATTTAGTGCTTTTTAATTTAATATTTTGCTTAATGTATTATATTGATGTGGTGTAAGCGGTATCGGGTTCACATAAAATAATAACAAAAATAACATAAATAAAATAATGAATGCTGTATACGAATATTTAGTTAAGTACCATTATTCATCATTGTTAAAATAATCACTTATCAATAATAAGATTCTACCTACAGTTAATTAAGATTAATTAAGAGTGTAGAATAATGAAAAGAATGTTAATCAACGCAACCCAGCAAGAAGAGCTGCGTGTTGCGCTTGTTGATGGTCAGCGCTTATATGATTTAGATATCGAAAGCCTTGGTCATGAACAAAAGAAAGCCAATATTTATAAAGGTAAAATTACTAAAATCAATCCAAGCTTAGAAGCAGCTTTTGTTTCTTATGGTGGTGAACGTGATGGATTTTTACCTTTAAAAGAGATTGCGGAAAGCTATTTCCCATCTAATATTAGTGGTCGTCGTAGTATTAAACATCTACAAGAAGGTCAAGAAGTTCTTATCCAAATTGAAAAAGAGATTCGCGGCAAAAAAGGTGCAGCTTTAACAACCTATATCAGCTTAGCTGGTAGTTATTTAGTTTTGATGCCGAATGATCCTCGTGCTGGTGGCGTTTCGCGTCGTATAGAAGGTGAAGAACGAGCCGATCTTAAACGTATTATTGATGCTATCGAAAAACCTAAAGGTATGGGCGTGATAGCTCGAACCGCTGGAGTGGGTAAAAGCCAAGAAGAGTTACAACAAGATTTAGACGCATTAGTCAACTATTGGACTGCCATTCAAAATGAGGCCAAAAAGCATCCTGCGCCAAGTTTAATTCATAAAGAAAGCGATATTATTACGCGAGCATTTCGTGATTATTTGCGTGATGATGTCGGCGATATTTTAATTGATAATCCTAAAGTCCTTGAAATGGCTAAAAAACGATTAGCTGATTTAGGACGTGTTGAGTACGTTAGTCGCTTAAAACTTTATGAAGGGGATGTTCCATTATTTAATCATTTCCAAATTGAAGGTCAAATTGAGTCGGCATTCCAGCGTGAAGTTCGCTTGCCTTCTGGCGGTTCAATTGTGATTGATGCGACAGAAGCGCTCACCGCTATTGATATTAATTCAGCTAAATCAATTCGTGGTAGCGATATTGAAGAAACCGCATTTAATACTAACCTTGAAGCAGCCGAAGAAATCGCGCGCCAACTGCGTTTACGCGATTTAGGTGGTTTGATTGTTATCGATTTTATTGATATGACACCAATTCGCAATCAGCGTGAAGTAGAAAATCGCCTTAAAGAAGCGATGAAGACTGACCGTGCGCGTATCCAAACGACCCGTATTTCTCGTTTTGGTTTGCTCGAAATGTCTCGCCAACGTTTAAGCCCGTCATTACGCGAAGCAACTCATCATATTTGTCCGCGTTGTCAAGGAACGGGTACGGTTCGTGATAGTAATTCATTGTCTTTATCGATTCTTCGATTAATTCAAGAAGAAGCGATGAAAGATAATACTGTACAAATCGATGTCATTGTTCCAGTACCAATAGCAAGCTATTTACTCAATGAAAAACGTCGCGCTATCACTAATATTGAAAGCATGCATCCTGATGTCAAAATTGTGATTGCCGGTGATGAAGAGATGGAAACACCGCTTTATAAAGTGATTCGTAAGCGTAGAGGCGAAGAAACGGATGTACTAAGTTATAATCTTCCAAAACTGATTCGTGAACTTGAAGAAGAGGAAGATGAACAGCAAGCTGTGGAAGTTATTGTTGAACAAGCCGTATTATCAGGTCCTAAAGTTGAAGCATGTGTAGCGCCAAAAGAAAAAGTCGAGCCAAAAACGAAAAAATCAGGCAGTTTGTTTAGTGGATTCTTTGGTAAGCTACGTAAATTGTTTGTGACAGAAAAACCAGAACCTCAACCAGAGGTTAAACCCAAAACGGTAAAAAGACGAGATAATCAACGTTCCAACAATCGACGTCAACGCAATAACAGAAACAATAATGTAGCAGGCAATACTGTAGGCTCTACAGAGGAGAGCAAAGAGTCAAGTCGAAATAATCGCCGAGCTAAACAAAATAATAATGCAAATACTCATTTGTCAAACTCAGAAAATAATATTAAGGCAGATAGAGTTGCGGGTGAGGCGGTACAACCGAAGCAACGTGAAGCGAAACCAAGACGCCAACAACGCGCTTTAACTAAAAGTGTTCGTGTCAAAAATGCTGATACTACGATGCAAGTTGAACAAGAAAGAGTTATTATTCCTTCTTTGTTATTACCAATTATTGTCTCTGAACCCTCTAAAGACACTATTATTTCGGAATCTCAACCGAAGCGTCAACGCCGTGCGTCAAGACATTTACGAATGAATGGTCAACGTAATAATAAACGCCGTGTTCGTAATGTCGACCTAAAACAGTCGCCAATGCCGTTACCATTTGCTGCTGCGTCATTAGAATTAGCCTTAGGTCGAGTTGCTGTTGATTACAGTCAAATAACGAATGACGAACCAAATATTGTGGTACCTGTCATCCCTTCACTTTTACTTCCTGTCATTGTTAAAAATGAAGCGAGCCTAAATGACGCTGTTACTGTGGATGATGCATCAAAAAGTTCGTCATTGATTGATGCTAAAGAAGATTTTCAAGGTAGTCAGCAAAATAGTCATAATATTGATTTTGTCATTACTAATTCACAATCAATAGGTTATTCTTCTTCAGTAATGACTAAAGCACCCGCGCCAGAATATGTGACTTCTGCTATTGCCATAAAATCACGCGAAGAGTTAAATTATCGTTTTGAAGGTAAAGGTAATGCCGGTGGCCTAAGTGCTCAAGATCATGCTTATGCCGCAGCAAGTAAACCGGTGATTCCGGATAACCAATAAATAGATTAAAACGCGGTGATGTGATTATGTCGCCGTGTTTTATTTACTTATAATATCGATAAAGATAAACAATGATTATCTATATTTTCAAAAAAATAGTCACGTTTTTGTTTATTATCTGCGTGTTGGCTCAGATTAGCTTTTGTTTAGTCTATTTTACCCCTCATTCAACGTTTAACTTTAACAACCTAAGTTTTATTGATGCCTACAGTGTTTTTTTTAAGCAGTTGCTACAAGGCCAATTCAGATTATTAACTGGTGAAACGGTCCCGTTTTTTCATACATTATTGGCTACATTTGAACTTTGTATTCTCGCGTTATTTGTTGCTTTACTGATTGGATTACCTTTGGGTATTTTTCTTGGGCTTAGTAATTTTACTTGGTTAAATAGTACGATTCGCTTAGGATCTTTATTATTATATTCTTGTCCTATTGTTATGTTTGTAATTATCGTCATGTATTGGTTATCACCAACTTGGTCGGTATCGATGAATTTCGATGTGTCACCAGCAGTTGCCGGTACTTCGTTATTGGATATTTTTATTTCATCAAAGGCATTTCAATGGCAGGTATTATTTGAGCAGCTTCACTATTTGCTTTTGCCGATCATGATTTTAGCCATTCAACCAAGCATTATGACTATTCAATTAGTCAGTCAAAATGTAAAAAGTACCGCCCGGCAGAATTTTATCAAAATGGCAATTATTAGAGAAAGATCACCATTTAAAATTTTACGTCGGCACTTATTACCTAATGCTATTCCTGCGACCATTCCACAATTGACGTATAATACGACAACACTGTTGTTTTCAACTATGGTTATTGAAATTTTATTTAATCGAGTAGGACTAGGGCAATGGGTGATGATTGCTTATCACCATCATAATTATTTTATTATTTCTATTGCCATTCTAGCTTGTGGCACTGTTATCAGTTTATTAGCGCTATTAGGTGAAATTTCGGCAGTTGTTATTTATCCTTTGCGTCATAAGGAACATTATGTCTAGGCTAGCTAGGTTAATAAAAGGTCTAAAGTTAAGCTTTAGTCGGTTGCACAGCAATCTTTACTTAATTGTTGGCTTTTATGGCATATTGGCGATTACATTTGTAGCCTTATCAACTCAATGGTTTTTTCATGCTCATTTAAACCCTAGTTACCCAGCTTTATTGCCACCTGCTTGGTGGTCTAGTGGTGATATCAATCATATACTCGGTACTAACGCGAAAGGACAAGATATTTTTAATTATTTGTTAATTGGTTATCGTTCAACCATGTCAATGACATTAAAAGCAGTATTTTATGTGGTTGCCATTGGTGGGGTAATTAATTATTTAATGTTTTTTATATCATTTATACGCCCTTTTGTATTGTTTGTTTTTAAATTCTGTATGGTTGTACCGCCGTTACTTGGTGTGATTGTGATTAGCTTATTATTAAAAGATGATATTACCAATATGTTATTGGTGATTGGGTTATCTTATTCCCCACGCTTTATTTACAATATTCATCAACGTGTTATCAACGAATGGAATAAAACGTATATTACGGCCTATAGACTTGATGGACTATCTTCGTTTTCAATTTTAAATCATTATATCCTACCTAACATTTTACCTATTTATGTGACCGAAATTGTTTCCTTATTTGGATCGGTTATTTTGTCAGTTACTACAATAACTTTTTTAGGCTTTGCTAATGATGTTTCCCGACCGGATTTGGGAATGATGATGTTTCAAATGAAAGATATCATTGCTATTAATTATTTGGCCTTTTTATCTCCAGGAATTGCAGTTTCAGCTACAATTATTTTGGTGTATTTATTCAACTTTGGATTATATGGCCGGCGAGCAGGAACTTAATTATGGCATTATTAGATATTCGAAATTTAACTATTGAGTTTATTACGCCAGAGGGTCTTTTGCGTGCAATTGATCGGGTTAATTTGAAGTTGTCAGAAGGTGAAATACGAGGCTTAGTTGGTGAATCAGGCTCAGGAAAAAGCCTTATCGCTAAAGCTATTTTAGGGGTAACTAATCATAACTGGAAGATTTCAGCTGATCGTATTTATTTTAATGATATTGATTTACTTAAACTCACGCCGAGACAACGCCGAAAAGTGATTAGTGCCAATATCTCAATGATATTTCAAGAACCACAATCTTGTTTAGATCCCTCTATGAAAGTTGGGCAACAGTTAATCAGTGCAATTCCAAGAAGAACATTTAAAGGGCATTGGTGGCAGCGATTATTTTGGCGTAAACATCGAGCGATTGAGTTATTGCATCGGGTAGGAATTAAGAATCATAAGGAGATATTAAAGTCCTATCCATTTGAATTAACCGAAGGCGAATGTCAGAAAGTCATGATAGCTATTGCGTTGGCTAATCAGCCAAAGCTACTTATTGCTGATGAACCAACCAATGCAATGGAAGCCACTACCGAAGCACAAATTTTTAGGTTGCTCGCTAGTATGAATCAAAATATGGGGACTACTATCTTGCTTATCAGCCATGATTTGCAAATGGTAACCAGATGGACTGACCGTATCAATGTCCTATATTGTGGACAAACCGTTGAAGTTGCTAATAGCGAAGATTTAATTAAATCACCTTATCATCCTTATACTCAGGCGCTGATTTATGCAATCCCTGATTTTGGCAAAGCAATGCCACATAAAAGTCCGTTAAATACTTTACCCGGTGTGATTCCATCATTGGAGCATTTACCAATAGGCTGTCGATTAGGACCACGATGTCCTTATGCACAAAAAAAATGTATTCAAGCACCCGAATTACTACCGATAAAAGATCGTTCTGTTGCTTGCCATTTTCCGTTAAATATTGATGAGTTACCATAAATAATAGGCATAAAAATGAATCCAATATTAAAAGTACGTAACTTATCAAAGCAATTTAAAATAGCTAAAGGGCTTTTTGGTCATTTACAAATTAATGCGGTTAATCCAATATCATTTTCATTAAATGAAGGTAAGACTTTGGCGATTATTGGGCAGAATGGATCAGGAAAATCGACCTTGGCTAAAATGTTAGTTGGTATGATAAAACCCGATAGTGGTGATATCTGGATTGCTGGTAATAAAGTTGAATACGGCGATTATAGTCATCGTTGTCAACTGATTCGAATGATTTTTCAGCATGTTGAAAGTTCATTTGATCCAAGGCTGCGTATTGGACAATTGTTAGAAATTCCACTTAAATATAATACCGATTATGATGCTCATGAGCGTGAAAAGCTAATTAGTAGTGTATTAAAGCAAGTTGGATTATTGCCCGAACATGCCTCTTATTATCCTTCTGTGATGGCAGCAGGTCAAAAGCAACGTGTAGCATTAGCAAGAGCTCTAATTTTAAAGCCTAAGGTCATTATTCTTGATGAGGCTTTGGCCGCGTTAGATATTTCGATGCGCTCGCAAATTGTTAATTTAATGCTGTCATTACAAGCTCAACAAAATATATCTTATGTCTATGTAACACAAGATATTGGTATGATGAAACATATTAGTGATGATATTTTAGTTATGCACAATGGCGATCTTGTTGAGTCTGGCAATACTGCTGAAGTATTGGCTTCACCATTAAGTGATATTACCCAAAAATTGATAAATAGTTATTTTGGTGAGGCGTTGACTGCTGATACATGGCGGACTGATACGCGCACTTTTTAGCTCATAAAGTTAGCTATTATTTGTATTTTAGCGTGTGAGGTAATGATCACTTTCTTTGGATTATGCACCTGTTTTTAATCTGATTATTATAATGATTTTGTTAAATAAAAAATCTCGACAAATAAACTAAAAGGCACTATATTTAGCTATATAGATTTCTAGACGTCTATTTTGTGTTAAAACTAATTTATCGTTTTTAGGAGCTTGTGTTATGCCTATTTGTATTCCTGACTCATTACCCGCTGTTGATGTGTTACGTAATGAAAATATATTTGTTATGACCTCATCACGAGCTAATAATCAAGAAATTCGTCCACTAAAGCTTCTTTTTCTAAACCTCATGCCTAAAAAAATAGAGACTGAAAATCAATTTTTACGCTTACTTTCTAATTCATCTTTACAAGTTGATATTCAGTTATTGCGTATTGATCAACGTGAGTCAAAAAATACACCCGTTGAACATTTAAACAGTTTTTATTGTGATTTTGATGATATTCGTGAACAGAATTTTGATGGACTAATTATAACCGGTGCTCCACTAGGAAAAGTGGCTTTTTCGGATGTTGTATATTGGCCTAAATTAACCGAAATTATTGCTTGGGCAAAAGATCATGTCACCTCAACAATGTTTGTTTGCTGGGCGGTTCAAGCTGCATTAAATGTCTTATACGATTTACCTAAATTCACTCGAGCACATAAGTTATCAGGTGTTTATCAGCATCAAATTGTTCAACCTAATGCAATTTTAACGCGTGGTTTTGATGATACCTTTTTAGCACCTCATTCGCGTTATGCTGATTTCCCAATTGATAAAATTAGAAATTACACAGATTTATCCATTTTGGCAACGTCTGATATGACAGGACCTTACTTAATGGCAACTCCTGATAAACGTATGGCTTTTGTGACAGGGCATCCTGAATATGATTCATTTACATTAGCTAATGAATATTTTCGTGACTTGAAGTCAGGTATTAATCCAGATATCCCGTATAATTATTTTCCTGATAATAACCCCGATGTTGAGCCAAAAGCAACGTGGCGTAGCCATGCTTATCTATTATTTAGTAATTGGCTTAATTATTATGTTTATCAATTAACACCATATGATTTGACCACCCGTAATTTGACCATTGATGATTAATTCATCCACTGCTTTTTTCTATCTCATTATTGTCGGATGTGATAAGTTTAGCGGATAACTTAATAGCCAATAATAATATTGATAATATTATTATTGGTGTGATATAAGGCTGAACTATGCTGATAGGCTTGATAAATAGGATTTCTGAATGTAACCAATAGTGGGTATAAAAAATTGCAATAATTGATGACAGATGATCAGAATGTCTTTTCAGTTATAGAATCAAACTTGTAACCAAAATGTCACAGGACCATCATTAATTAATGATACTTGCATGTCGGCGGCAAATTCACCCGTTTGAGTGGTTATTTTTTGTTGACATTGCTTGACAAAAAACTGATAAAGTCTTTTTGCTTCATCAGGTTTAGCGCCTTTAGTAAAACTTGGGCGCATCCCTTTTTTGGTATTGGCAGCTAAAGTGAATTGAGACACAACTAATACTTCGCCATTAGCTTGGTTCACATTTAGATTCATTTTTCCGTCATTATCACTGAAAATGCGATAGCCTAATACTTTTTCACATAAACGAATTGCTTTTTGCTCATCATCATCTTGTTCAACACCGAGTAAAATCAGCAACCCCTGATTAATCTGTCCAATAATGTTATTATCTACTGCAACACTTGCTTGTTTTACTCGTTGAATTAAGGCGATCATAAATTAATTACTCCGGTAAAGGGGGATTATCAACAACAGGCTTTTTTCGTCGATTATAGTCAGTTAAGGTTGCTGCAAACTCGGCACCGAACAAAACAATACACCAAGAAAAGTAGATCCAAACTAACATAATGGGAATGGATGATACTACACCGTAAATGATTTGATAAGTAGGGAATGAAGTAACATATAACGCAAATGCTCGTTTACCTAATTCAAATAATATTGCAGCGATAATAGCACCAATCATTGATTCTTTAAAAGGTACAGATTCGGTAGGAATAATGCTATAGAGTAACCAAAACCCAACCACAGAAATAAAAAATGGTAAACAATTAAGTAGTATATTACCCGTTGCTGCCGTTGATAACCATTGCATTGAAAAGATGTAAGAGCTTACGGCCACACTAGATCCAACTAAAATAGGACCTAAGGTTAGTATCGTCCAATACATAGTTAGATTGTACATGAAAGCGCGTTTTCGTTTGGTTTTCCAGATACGATTAAGTGCTGTATTAATTGAGTTGATAAGCAATAGTGAGGTCACAATCAACCCTATTATGCCAACAAATGTCATTTGTTTAGTATTGGTGATGAATTGCTCTAGATAATTTTGGATAGTATCACTGGCGGTAGGGACAAGATTATTATAAATTAATTGTTTTAATGAATGACTAATTTCATTAAACATTGGAAACGCAGACAATAAAGAAAAAATAACGGTAATAAGCGGTACTAGCGCAAGTATCGTCGTATAAGCAAGTCCTGCAGAAGAGGTTGTTAGACGATCTTGGTTAATACGAGTCCATAACATTTTCGTAAAAAGTTGTATTTGCTGAAGTGCTTTCATTGTCTTTTTTCTAGTTAGAAATAACACAATCATTAATCCCATTACTATTTAATGAGTTTAATACCTTATTTGCTTCTTGTTTACTGCTATATGGCCCTACTGTGACTCGATATAATTGACCTGAAGATATATTGCCACTAAAGCCTGTCATTGCAAGTTTAGCTTTTAGTGTATCAGCATTGGATTTATCCTTAAATGCGCCACATTGTAGTAGCCATTTAGTCATAGTTTGTGATGTGGCATTTGATGACTGATTTTTCGTCGCTGTATTTTCTTGCGAGGAAGGTGTAATTGTACGAGTGCTATTGACAAAGCTATCTAAGATTTGTTGTCTTTCTCTAGCAATTGAACTTGATGTGGAACCATAGTTTGCATTAGGCGTTTCTAATTCTTTAAGATATGTCCAACGCTCTTGGGGTTGTTCGGGTAATGTTATCACTGGAGGCTGAGTTTTTGCTTTTGGTGGTTTAACATTTTTTTTAGGGGCATTATTTACAACAAAATAGAGAATCGCGGAAAATAGAATAATGACAATAATCGCCAAGAATATCATCAAATTAGGCTTGTTTCGTGACTTATTTTTTTTAGGTTGGCTCTTTTTTCTCACATAATCACGCTGAACCACAATAGACTCTCTTCTATTATTTTATTAACATTGCATAAACAGTTAGTATACAAATAAAAAAAGTGGCTTACACCACTTTTTGTCATTTTCTTTAACTATGATAGTTAACAGATAAAACTGTTAAGCTAATGCTTTAATGTGTTTAATTAAATTCGCTTTATGACGTGCTGCTTTATTTTTGTGGATTAAGCCACGAGCCGCTTGACGGTCAACAACTGCTTGCATGTCTTTGAATGCTACTTCAGCTGTTTGTTTATCACCAGCTGCAACAGCGGCGTAAACTTTTTTAATATAAGTACGCATCATTGAACGGTTACTAGCATTATGTTTACGACGTTTTTCGGATTGAACCGCACGTTTCTTAGCTGATTTGATATTAGCCAAAGTCAACTCCCAAGTTTGTATAAAAATTACATATTAATAAGGTGGCAAAATATGCCTGATTTTCTCTCTTTTGTCAATGCTGTTGCATAAAAAATATGATCGGTAATTTTTATCTCTATAATAAATGTTTACTATTCGACCAATAAAGCCTATAACCTAAAAAGAAATTTTATGTTAGAATATCGAAAGTTTTATTTTTATTCTATTTTATAAGAGGAAGTATCATGTCTATTATTAGAATGCAAGATCTTGATCTAAAAGGAAAACGTTTATTCATTCGCTCAGATCTTAATGTGCCGGTTAAAAATGGTAAGGTCACTTCCGATGCGCGTATCAAAGCATCATTACCTACTATTGAAGATGCCATCAAAAAAGGTGCTAAGGTAATGGTTACCTCTCATATCGGTCGACCAACAGAAGGCGAATATAACCCTGATTTCTCTTTACAACCTGTTGTTGATTATTTAAAAGAGCATGTGTCATTCCCTGTTCGTTTAGTAAAAGATTACCTAGATGGTGTTGATGTTAAAGAAGGTGAATTAGTTGTTCTTGAAAACGTCCGTTTTAATGTTGGCGAAAGCAAAGATGATGAAACTTTATCTAAAAAATATGCCGCTCTTTGTGATATTTATGTGATGGATGCATTTGGTACTGCTCACCGCGCTCAGGCATCTACTCATGGCGCGGGTAAATTTGCTCCAGTTGCTTGTGCCGGACCATTACTAGCGGCAGAACTTGATGCTTTAGGTAAAGCCCTTGATAATCCTGCTCGCCCAATGGTTGCGATTGTTGCTGGTTCAAAAGTATCAACTAAATTAACTGTGCTTGATTCGCTATCAAAAATTGCTGACCAAATTATTGTGGGCGGTGGTATTGCGAACACCTTTATTGCCGCAGAAGGTTATAATGTAGGTAAATCTCTTTATGAAGCAGACTTAATCCCAGAAGCTAAAAAATTAATGGCTAATTGTGAAATTCCAGTTCCAACCGATGTGCGTGTTGCAACTGAATTTAGTGAAACAGCAGTAGCTACTGAAAAATCAGTTCAAGATGTTAAAGAAAATGAACAAATTCTTGATTTAGGTGATAAATCAGCAGAGGTATTAGCAAATATCATCAAAAATGCAAAAACCATTTTATGGAATGGCCCTGTCGGTGTTTTTGAATTTGCTAACTTCCGTCGTGGAACTGAAATTGTTGCCAAAGCGATTGCTGATAGCGAAGGATTTTCAATCGCTGGTGGTGGTGATACATTAGCTGCAATTGATCTATTTGGTATTGAAGACAAGATTTCTTATATTTCAACTGGTGGCGGTGCTTTCCTTGAGTTTGTTGAAGGTAAAAAGCTACCTGCTGTTGCAATGTTGGAAGCGAGAGCGAAAGCGTAGTATTTAAGTTCAGTAAAAGGATGAGTCAATTACTCATCCTTTAATTTTTTTAAATAAATTTATAGGTAATAAAATGGCTACTAAGATTTCTGATGTTGTTAAACCTGGTGTTGTGACTGGTGATGATGTTCAAAAAGTGTTTCAAATCGCTCGCGATAATAACTTTGCATTACCAGCAGTAAACTGTGTTGATACAAATACAATCAATGCGGTTATTGAAACTGCTGCTAAAGTTGGATCACCAGTCATTGTTCAATTTTCAAATGGTGGCGCTCAGTTTATTGCAGGTAAAGGTCTAAAACTTGAAGGACAAGAATGTGCAGTCTTAGGTGCGATTTCTGGTGCAAAACATGTTCACCTTATGGCTGAAAAGTATGGTGTGCCAGTTATTGTACATACTGATCATTGTGCTAAAAAATTACTACCATGGGTAGATGGATTACTTGACGCTGGTGAAACGCACTTTGCAAAAACAGGTAAACCACTGTTTTCTTCCCATATGATTGATCTTTCAGAAGAGTCACTAAAAGATAACATTGATATTTGTTGTCAATATCTTGCTCGTATGTCTGCAATGAAAATGACATTGGAGTTAGAATTAGGATGTACTGGCGGCGAAGAAGATGGTGTTGATAATAGTCATATGGATAGCTCAGCGCTTTATACTCAACCAGAAGATGTGGCTTATGCTTATGAGCGTTTAAGTGCGATTAGTCCTCGTTTTACTATTGCTGCGTCATTTGGTAATGTGCATGGTGTTTATAAACCAGGTAATGTTAAATTAACACCAAAAATTCTAGATAACTCACAAAAATATGTATCAGAAAAGTTTAACTTACCTGCAAAATCATTGAATTTTGTTTTCCATGGCGGTTCAGGTTCAACGCCAGAAGAAATTGCTGAAGCAGTCAGTTATGGTGTAATCAAAATGAATATTGATACAGATACCCAATGGGCTAACTGGGCAGGTGTTTTAGATTACTACAAAGCAAATGAGGCATATTTACAAGGTCAATTAGGCAATCCAGAAGGTATTGATGCTCCAAATAAAAAATACTACGATCCGCGTGTATGGCTACGCAAAGGTCAAGATTCTTTAATTGCTCGTTTAGAACTTGCATTCAAAGAGCTTAACGCAGTTAACGTTCTTTAACATTATTGGTATTAAGACTAAAAGCAAGGTATTTGCCTTGCTTTTAATTTATCTGTTCTTAAATAAATCTTGCTTTTTTATTTGGGTTATAGGATAATCTTGCCCTCATTTAACTTAGGGGAGCTGTCTATTTATTAATAGTTATTATTAATAGAGGCGTTTGCACCCGAGCAAAGGAAACTAAAAATGGCAAAAAAAGTACAAGCTTACATCAAGTTGCAAGTTGCAGCTGGTGCAGCGAATCCTAGTCCACCAGTTGGTCCAGCTCTTGGTCAGCACGGTGTTAATATCATGGAATTCTGTAAAGCGTTTAATGCAAAAACAGAAAGCATGGAAAAAGGATTACCAATCCCTGTTGTAATTACAGTATATTCAGACCGTTCATTTACATTTGTAACTAAAACGCCTCCAGCTGCAGTTTTATTAAAGAAAGCCGCTAAAATCAAATCTGGTTCAGGCGAACCTAACAAGAAGAAAGTAGGTAAAGTGACAAGTGCGCAAATTCGCGAAATCGCTGAATTAAAAGCTGCAGATATGAATGGTGCTACCATTGAAACGATGATGCGTTCTATTGAAGGAACAGCTCGTTCAATGGGTTTGGAAGTGGAGGGTTAATCAATGGCTAAATTATCTAAGAAAGCTAAACTTATCCGCGAAAAAGTGAATGCGACTAAGCAATATGAAATTAATGAAGCTATCGCGTTATTAAAAGAACTCGCTACCGCTAAATTTACAGAAAGTGTTGACGTTGCCGTTAATTTAGGTATTGATTCACGTAAATCAGACCAAAATGTTCGTGGTGCAATTGTACTGCCACATGGTACTGGACGCAGTGTGCGCGTTGCTGTCTTTACTCAAGGCGCAAATGCAGAAGCAGCTAAAGAAGCGGGTGCTGAATTAGTAGGTATGGACGATCTTGCTGATCAAATTAAAAAAGGCGAAATGGATTTTGATGTTGTTATTGCATCACCTGACGCTATGCGTGTTGTTGGTCAATTAGGTCAAATTTTAGGACCTCGCGGTTTAATGCCAAATCCTAAAGTTGGGACTGTTACCCCTAACGTTGCTGAAGCTGTAAAAAATGCTAAAGCGGGTCAGATTCGTTACCGTAATGATAAAAATGGTATTATCCATACAACTATCGGTAAAGCTGATTTTGATGCAGATAAGCTTAAAGAAAATTTAGAAGCATTACTTGTTGCGTTAAAACGTGCAAAACCAGCATCTTCTAAAGGTGTATTTGTTAAGAAAGTGAGTCTTTCAACTACAATGGGCGCTGGTGTTGCTATTGATCAAGCAACATTAAATGCAACTGTTTAATCATTTTTATCGTTAAACAAAGAAATCGGTTGGTGTCTGGCCTTAACCAGACCCCGTCCAAGACCGTAGGTGTAGTTGAAGTTTAACTACTTAATTTTCCTACGTAGACGGTGACAGAACCTGATAAGATATATATAGAAGGATTCTGCTCATCGTGGTTGTGCTAGTTACATTTGTAGCTAGTGAAAATTAGTCTAGGCTTTTGCCTAGTATAATCCAGGAGCAATACCAATGGCACTAAATCTTCAAAATAAACAAGAAATTGTTGCTGAAGTTAATGAAATCGCCAAAGGTGCGCTATCTGCAGTTGTCGCTGATTCTCGTGGCGTGACTGTAGAAAAAATGACTGCATTACGTAAATCTGCTCGTGAAGCGGGTGTTTATATGCGTGTTGTTCGTAATACGCTATTGCGCCGTATTGTTGAGGGTACTCAATACGAGTGTTTAAAAGATACGTTTGTTGGTCCAACTCTAATTGCATTTTCAAATGAGCACCCAGGTGCTGCAGCGCGTCTTTTTAAGGCGTTTGCGAAAGAAAATGACAAATTTGAGATTAAAGCCGCAGCCTTTGAAGGTGAGTTAATTACTGCAGCGAACATTGATCGCTTAGCAACATTACCTACTTATGAAGAAGCATTAGCTCGCTTGATGTCAACCATGAAAGAAGCCGCAGCTGGCAAATTGGTTCGCACTCTTGCGGCGGTTCGTGATCAAAAAGAAGCTGCTTAATTGTCAGTTTGATTATGAATATTATCAATTAAAAAAATGTAAATTTAGGAAACTATATTATGTCTATCACTAAAGAACAAATTTTAGATGCAGTTGCTGAAATGTCTGTTATGGACGTTGTTGAACTTGTATCAATGATGGAAGAAAAATTTGGCGTTTCTGCAGCTGCAGCAGTTGCAGTTGCAGCGGCAGGTCCAGCTGAAGCAGCAGAAGAAAAAACTGAATTTGATGTAATCTTAAAAGATGTTGGTGCTAATAAAGTAGCTGTTATCAAAGCTGTTCGTGGTGCAACAGGTTTAGGCTTAAAAGAAGCTAAAGATCTTGTTGAATCAGCTCCAGCAACAGTTAAAGAAGGCGTTAGCAAAGCTGATGCAGATGAACTTAAAAAGGCACTTGAAGAATCTGGTGCAGTTGTCGAACTTAAATAAGTTTATCGATAATACGATAAATGGCTGGGGGTTTTATACCTCCAGCCTTTTTGCGCTATAATAAGTTAAAGAATTTTATTTGAAGATTATCAATAAAAGTAATATAGAAATAGTATATTTATTAAGCCTAATCAATTGATATTTATAGATATTTTCGATGAGGTGTCAGGTGCCATCAGTTAGCGATAGTACGCCTGATGAATATTTAATCATGCTAGAATAGCAGATAAGCAAGTTGAGGAACTAATGGTTTACTCTTATACCGAGAAAAAACGAATTCGTAAGAATTTTGGTAAGCGTCCACAAGTCTTGGATATACCGTATCTTCTTTCTATTCAACTTGATTCGTTCCAGAAATTTATTGAGCAAGATCCAGAGGGTCAATATGGCTTAGAAGCTGCGTTCCGTTCAATATTTCCGATAAAAAGTTATAGTGGTAACGCTGAGTTGCAATACGTGAGCTTTAAGATGGGCGAACCTGTGTTTGATGTTAAAGAATGTCAAATTAGAGGGATCACTTACTCAGCACCGTTGCGCGTAAAATTACGTTTAGTTATTTATGATAAAGATGCGCCAGAAGGAACAGTTAAAGATATTAAAGAGCAAGATGTCTACATGGGTGAAATCCCTTTAATGACGGACAATGGTACATTTGTGATTAACGGTACAGAGCGTGTAATCGTATCACAATTACATCGTAGTCCTGGTGTGTTCTTTGATAGTGATAAAGGTAAAACACACTCTTCTGGTAAAGTTTTATATAATGCTCGAATTATTCCTTATCGTGGCTCTTGGCTTGATTTTGAATTTGATCCAAAAGATAATCTTTTTGCTCGTATTGACCGTCGTCGTAAACTTCCAGCAACAATTATTTTGCGTGCGTTAGGTTATGAAACAGAAGAAATTTTAGATATCTTCTTTGAAAAAACTATTTTTGAAGTTAGCAAATCTAAGTTAAAGATGGATCTTGTTCCAGAGCGTTTACGTGGCGATACAGCGCTATTTGATATTGAATCAAAAGGTAAAATTTATGCTGAAAAAGGCCGACGTATTACAGCTCGTCACATTCGTGAATTAGAAAAAGACAAAGTTAGCAAAATTGATGTACCAGTTGAATATATCGTTAATAAAGTTCTTGCTAAAAATTATGTTGACGAAGCTACGGGAGAGGTTATTGCTTTTGCTAATACACCAATCTCATTAGAGCTATTACTTCAATTAACCAATGCTGGATATAAAAAAATAGAAACCTTATTCACCAATGATTTAGATCATGGTGCATTTATTTCTGAAACATTAAATGTGGATTCAACTCGTGATCGACTAGGTGCGTTAGTTGAAATTTATCGCATGATGCGTCCGGGTGAACCGCCAACAAAAGAAGCTGCTGAAGGGCTATTTGATAATTTATTCTTCTCTGACGAACGTTATGATTTATCCGCTGTTGGGCGTATGAAGTTCAACCGTTCTTTAGGGCGTGATGATATTGAAGGCGAAAGCGTTTTAACGAAAGATGATATCGTTGACGTAATGAAGAAATTAATCGCTATTCGTAACGGTCACGGTGAAGTTGATGATATCGACCATTTAGGTAATCGTCGTATTCGTAGTGTTGGCGAAATGGCAGAAAACCAATTCCGTATTGGTTTAGTTCGTGTTGAGCGAGCAGTGAAAGAGCGCTTATCTTTAGGTGATCTTGATTCACTAATGCCACAAGATATGATTAATGCTAAACCAATTTCAGCAGCGATTCGTGAATTTTTTGGTTCAAGTCAGCTATCTCAATTTATGGATCAAAACAATCCATTATCTGAAATTACGCATAAACGTCGTATTTCAGCATTAGGTCCAGGTGGTTTAACACGTGAACGAGCAGGGTTCGAAGTACGTGACGTACATCCAACGCATTATGGTCGTGTATGTCCAATCGAAACGCCTGAAGGTCCAAATATCGGTTTAATTAACTCATTAGCGGTTTATGCTCGTACCAATGAGTATGGATTTTTAGAAACACCATACCGTCGAGTGATTGAAGGTGTCGTAACTGACGAAATTAATTATTTATCAGCGATTGATGAAAGTGAATTTGTAATCGCTCAGGCAAACTCAAACCTTGATGAAGATGGCCGTTTTAAAGAAGATTTAGTAACTTGTCGTTTAAATGGTGAATCAGGCTTGTATAGTCCAGAACAAGTTCATTATATGGACGTATCAACCCAGCAAATCGTATCAGTTGGTGCATCATTAATTCCATTCCTTGAACATGATGATGCGAACCGTGCCTTAATGGGTGCGAACATGCAACGTCAGGCAGTACCAACGTTAAAAGCGGAAAAACCGTTTGTTGGAACGGGAATGGAACGTGCAGTGGCTGTTGACTCAGGGGTAACGGCTGTTGCTCGCCGTGGTGGTACAGTTCAATATGTTGATGCTTCACGTATTGTGGTTAATGTTAACGCTGATGAAATATATGCGGGTGAAACCGGTATTGATATTTATAACTTAACTAAATATACCCGTTCTAACCAAAACACTTGTATCAATCAAATTCCATGTGTGGAACTAGGCGAAAAAGTTGAACGTGGTGATGTGCTTGCCGATGGTCCATCAACTGACTTAGGTGAATTGGCATTAGGTCAAAACATGCGAGTGGCTTTCATGCCATGGAATGGTTACAACTTTGAGGATTCTATTTTAGTTTCTGAAAAAGTGGTACAAGATGACCGTTTTACATCAATTCATATTCAAGAATTATCTTGTATTTCTCGTGATACGAAGTTAGGCGCAGAAGAGATTACTGCGGATATTCCAAATGTTGGTGAAGCAGCATTATCTAAACTTGATGAATCAGGTATTGTTTATATCGGTGCTGAAGTTCAAGGTGGCGATATTCTGGTCGGTAAAGTAACTCCTAAAGGTGAAACACAATTAACGCCAGAAGAAAAATTGCTTCGTGCAATTTTTGGTGAAAAAGCATCTGATGTTAAAGATACTTCATTGCGCGTACCGAATGGTGTTTCAGGTACAGTTATTGATGTTCAAGTGTTTACTCGTGACGGTGTACAAAAAGATAAACGTGCGCTTGAAATCGAAGAGATGCAACTTAAACAGGCAAGAAAAGATTTAACTGAAGAACTTAAAATCTTAGAAGCTGCATTGTTTGCTCGTATTCGTGATGTACTAATTTCGGGTGGAATTAAAGCTGATAAATTAGATGCTTTACCACGTGAAAAATGGTTAACAATCGGTATTGCAAATGAAGATAAACAAGCTCAATTAGAACAGCTTGCTGAACAGCACGAAGAAATCAAAGCTGAATTTAATAAAAAACTTGAAGCTAAACGCATGAAGATCACACAAGGTGATGATTTACAACCGGGTGTGCTCAAAATTGTTAAAGTTTACTTAGCGGTTAAACGTCAAATTCAGCCAGGTGATAAGATGGCTGGTCGTCATGGTAACAAAGGGGTTATCTCTAAAATTAACCCAATTGAAGATATGCCATATGATGACAAAGGTCGTCCTGTTGATATCGTATTAAATCCACTAGGTGTTCCGTCTCGTATGAATATTGGACAGATCCTAGAAACTCACTTGGGTATGGCAGCTAAAGGTATTGGTCAGAAGATTGATGCGATGTTAAAAGAACAGCAAGAGTTAGCTAAATTACGTGAGTTTATTCAAAAAGCGTATGATCTTGGCTTAGGGGCTGCACAAAAAGTTAATGTAGCAGAATTTACTGATCAAGAAGTCATGAATTTAGCGCAAAACTTGCGTAATGGTATGCCTCTAGCAACACCAGTGTTTGATGGTGCCAAAGAGCAAGAAATTAAAGCCTTACTAGAGCTGGGTGATTTGCCAACTTCTGGTCAAATTACGTTGTATGATGGTCGTACAGGTGAACAATTTGAACGTCCAGTTACTGTAGGTTATATGTACATGCTTAAATTGAATCACTTAGTTGATGACAAAATGCATGCCCGCTCTACTGGTTCATACAGTCTGGTTACTCAACAACCATTGGGTGGTAAAGCTCAATTTGGTGGTCAACGTTTTGGTGAGATGGAAGTATGGGCACTTGAAGCATATGGTGCAGCTTATACCTTACAAGAAATGTTAACCGTTAAATCAGATGACGTAAACGGCCGTACTAAGATGTATAAAAATATTGTAGATGGTGATCATCGTATGGAGCCTGCGATCCCAGAATCATTTAATGTACTATTAAAAGAGATCCGTTCGCTAGGTATTAATATCGAGTTAGATGAAGAATAATTTTTGCTAACTTAAATGATTTCTATTTATAGGGATAACTTATTAGCAATAATAAGTTATCTAATTGGTTTAACTCCATAGGAGTCAATTGTGAAAGACTTACTAAAGTTTCTAAAAGCACAAACAAAAACAGAAGATTTTGATGCTATCAAGATAGGCCTTGCTTCTCCTGATATGATTCGTTCATGGTCTTTTGGTGAAGTTAAAAAACCTGAAACAATTAATTATCGTACGTTCAAACCTGAGCGCGATGGATTGTTTTGTGCGCGTATTTTTGGACCAGTAAAAGATTATGAGTGTTTATGTGGAAAATATAAACGTTTAAAACACCGTGGTGTAATTTGTGAAAAATGTGGAGTTGAAGTAACTCAAGCTAAAGTACGTCGTGAACGTATGGGGCACATTGAACTAGCATCACCAACTGCCCATATCTGGTTTTTAAAATCATTACCATCTCGTATCGGTTTATTACTTGATATGCCTCTTCGCGATATTGAGCGAGTGCTTTATTTTGAATCATTTATGGTTCTTGATGGTGGTATGACGAACCTTGAACGTGGTCAGATTTTAACTGAAGAACAATATTTAGATGCGTTAGAAGAGTTTGGTGACGAATTTGATGCTCGCATGGGGGCAGAAGCTATCCAAGAGTTATTACGTAATATTGATGTGCAAGCAGAATGTGAAGCACTACGTGATGAACTCGCTACCACTAATTCTGAAACTAAGCGTAAAAAGCTGACAAAACGTATTAAGATTATTGAAGCATTTATTCAATCAGAAAATAAACCTGAATGGATGATTCTGAACGTATTACCTGTATTGCCACCAGATTTACGCCCATTGGTTCCACTTGATGGCGGACGTTTTGCAACATCAGATCTAAATGATCTTTATCGTCGAGTTATTAATCGTAATAACCGTTTAAAACGTTTATTGGACTTGGCTGCACCGGATATCATTGTACGTAATGAAAAACGTATGTTACAAGAATCTGTCGATGCGTTATTAGATAATGGTCGTCGTGGTCGTGCAATTACTGGTTCAAACAAACGCCCATTGAAGTCACTTGCTGATATGATTAAAGGTAAGCAAGGTCGTTTCCGTCAAAACTTATTAGGTAAACGTGTTGACTATTCTGGTCGTTCTGTAATTACTGTAGGTCCATACTTACATTTGCATCAGTGTGGTTTACCGAAGAAGATGGCTCTTGAATTATTCAAACCATTTATTTACGGTAAATTAGAGCGTCGCGGTTATGCAACAACCATTAAAGCAGCGAAGAAAATGGTTGAGCGTGAAGATGCAATTGTATGGGATATCTTAGATGAAGTTATCCGTGAACATCCAGTATTACTAAACCGTGCACCAACATTGCATAGATTAGGTATTCAAGCATTTGAGCCGATTCTAATTGAAGGTAAAGCCATTCAATTACACCCATTAGTTTGTGCTGCGTTTAATGCTGACTTCGATGGTGACCAGATGGCGGTTCACGTTCCATTAACGTTAGAAGCACAATTAGAAGCTCGTGCGTTAATGATGTCAACCAACAATATTCTTTCGCCGGCAAGTGGTGAGCCTATCATCGTTCCTTCACAGGACGTGGTTTTAGGTCTTTACTATATGACTCGTGATAAAGTCAATGCCAAAGGTGAAGGCATGATATTAACCGGTCCTAAAGAAGCTGAAAAGCTATATCGTTTAGGTCTAGTTGAATTGCATGCCAAGGTTAAAGTCCGTATTACTGAAAGCCAACGTAACAGTGTAGGAGAGTGGGAAGATACTACCTCGGTTGTTGATACAACGGTTGGTCGTGCAATTTTATGGTTAATTATGCCAAAAGGGATGAGCTTCTCTGTTATCAATCAACCTTTGGGTAAAAAAGCCATCTCTAAAATTTTAAATATCTGTTATCGCCAATTAGGCATGAAAGATACGGTTATTTTAGCTGACCAAATCATGTACACTGGATTTGCTTATGCGGCGCGTTCAGGTGTATCAGTTGGTATTGATGATATGGAAATTCCAGCGAAGAAATCACAAATCATCAACGAAGCTGAAATCGAAGTTGCTGAAATTCAAGAGCAATTCCAATCTGGTTTAGTAACTGCAGGTGAACGTTATAACAAAGTTATCGATATTTGGGCTGCCGCTAATGAACGCGTTGCTAAAGCGATGATGGATAACTTATCAACTGAAAAAGTAATTAACCGTGAAGGCGAAGAAGAAGTTCAATCTTCTTTCAATAGCATTTACATGATGGCCGACTCTGGTGCGCGTGGTTCTGCAGCACAGATTCGTCAGCTTGCTGGTATGCGTGGCTTGATGGCAAAACCAGATGGTTCGATTATCGAAACGCCTATCACTGCGAACTTCCGTGAAGGATTAAACGTACTTCAATACTTTATCTCTACGCATGGTGCGCGTAAAGGTCTTGCGGATACTGCTTTAAAAACAGCGAACTCAGGTTATTTAACTCGACGTTTAGTTGATGTGGCACAAGATTTAGTGGTGATTGAAGATGACTGTGGCACCTTAGAGGGTGTGGTGATGACACCTGTTATTGAAGGCGGTGATGTTAAAGAGCCACTTCGTGAACGAGTGTTAGGTCGAGTCGCGGCTGAAGATGTATTAAAACCTGGTAGTGCAGATATCTTAATCCCACGTAACACATTGCTTGATGAAAGTAAATGTGACTTACTTGAAGCAGAATCTGTTGATAGCGTTAAAGTGCGTTCAGTGGTTTCGTGTGATACTGATTTTGGTGTGTGTGCAAAATGTTATGGTCGTGACTTAGCACGCGGTCACTTGGTCAATAAAGGTGAAGCGATCGGTGTTATTGCGGCGCAATCAATCGGTGAGCCAGGTACACAGTTAACCATGCGTACGTTCCACATTGGTGGTGCGGCATCGCGAGCGGCTGCTGAATCAAGTGTTCAAGTTAAAAACAAAGGTAGCATTAAATTAACTAATGCTAAATTTGTAACTAACCCAGACAAGAAACTGGTAATTACCTCACGTAATGCTGAATTAACCATTATTGATGACTTAGGTCGAATGAAAGAAACCTACAAAGTGCCTTATGGTTCGATTTTAAGTAAAGGTAATGGTGTTGCGGTTGATGCGGGTGAAACAGTGGCTAACTGGGATCCACATACTATGCCAGTTATCTCTGAAACTAAAGGTTTTGTTCGTTTTGTGGATATGGTTGATGGTCAAACTATTACTCGTCAAACTGATGAATTAACTGGTTTATCATCTATTGCAATATTAGATGTAGCAGAACGTACAGGTGTAGGTAAAGATTTACGTCCAGCCATCAAAATTGTTGATGCTAAAGGTGATGATATCTATCTTGCTGGTACAGAAATGCTTGCGCAATACTTTTTACCTGGTAAAGCATTAGTACAGTTAGAAGATGGTGCTGAAATCAATATTGGTGATACACTTGCTCGTATTCCACAAGCATCTGTTGGTACCAAAGATATCACCGGTGGTTTACCTCGTGTTGCTGATTTATTTGAAGCACGTAAGCCAAAAGAACCGGCTATCTTGGCTGAAATTGACGGTATCATTTCATTCGGTAAAGAGACAAAAGGTAAACGTCGCTTAATTATCACGCCATTAGATGGTAGTGAACCATATGAAGAGATGATTCCAAAATGGCGTCAACTTAACGTGTTTGAAGGCGAACAAGTTGGCCGTGGTGATGTGATTTCTGATGGTCCTGAATCTGCGCATGATATTTTACGTCTACGTGGCGTTAATGCGGTAACTCGATATATTGTTAACGAAGTTCAAGAAGTTTATCGTCTACAAGGTGTAAAAATTAACGATAAACACATTGAAGTTATCGTACGCCAAATGTTACGTAAAGCAACGGTTATTCATCCGGGTGGCTCACGCCTACTTGAAGGTGAACAACTTGAAGTTTCACGTTTGAAGATTATCAACCGTGAACTTGAAGCGCAAGGTAAAGAACCAATTGTTTATTTACACGATTTACTTGGTATTACTAAAGCATCACTAACGACTGAGTCGTTTATTTCTGCGGCTTCGTTCCAAGAAACAACTCGCGTCTTAACCGAAGCAGCTGTGGCTGGTAAAAATGACGAATTACGTGGTTTAAAAGAAAACGTAATTGTAGGTCGATTAATTCCAGCTGGTACGGGTTATGCTTACCATAAAGAACGCTTACGTAAACGCGCAATGCCATCAACTGATGAGGTTCAAACAACAATTTCAGCGGAAGAAGCAACTGCTAATTTAGCTGAATTACTAAACTCTGCTGAAGAGAATCAATAGTCTCATTAGGTTTAATTTACAAAATAGCACGCATGGCGTGCTATTTTTTTGCTATGCTTAAAACTATAAAAGGAGATTGGTATGTATATTGTAATGAACCGTTTTAAAATTAAACGGGGTCGCGAAGATACATTTATTGAAATATGGCGAAATCGTGATAGCCATCTGAAAGAAATGAAAGGGTTTAACCGTTTTTACTTTTTACAAGGAAAAACAGAAGAAAATTATACACTATTTTCTTCATTTACTGAGTGGCAATCTAAGGCTGATTTTGAAGCTTGGGTTAATTCTGAACACTTTAAGCATACCCACCGTAATACGAATAACCGACCAAATAGCAGTGATATTTACTTAGAACCGGCACAATTAGAGTGTTTCGAAGTCATACTTGAATAAATGCGATATTAAGTATGATGAAAAAGCAATAAAGCTAAATATTCATCACTCAATAATTCATAAGTATTGTGAGCAATAATAAAACGATTTGAACGTAAAGAGCATAATAACAAAAATACAAGATATCTGGAATTTGGCTGAGTTAAAAAAATAATTACCGCATAATGGATTGATTTTATTTAAAATATAAGCATAAGAATTAAATAATATTAATAACCTATCAGAGTGTTTTTTGCAGAAAATAAACAGTTCTTTTTTAACATCCTCAGTTTACCGTTATCATCATTCTCGATATAAACGCAACTATCGTTCATCTCTATGAGTAAAATAAAAGTTAAAGAAATAGGCATTATGCTCTTTGAATAATGGCATCATCTGTAGGAATTACTCGCACTATTTACAGTAATTTGAGGAGTAACGCTAATGAATATACATAAAATACATAACTAACATCTTATCACTAGCAAGAGAGGGCTATGACATCATAAAGAAAATAACCGTCATCAATTTAGTTAAATACTATAACAAAACCTATCGGGGAAAAATGTTATAGGTAGAGACGAAAAATTCACCGTTACTTACAAATGAAAGAAGATAGCATACTATAGAATGTTTATTCGTCGGTATTGATGATTTTTTACGACAGCTGCGAGTATTTATCCAAATAAATCACAATTTAGCTCGGTACAGTTTCTACAAAACGCAGCATTATCCCAATGTCTTTACGCCATTGAATGTGCCTATTGAGATAACGGATACGAATATTAAGGTATAGACAAACATCTATTTGTTAAAGCAGTACAATAAAAATATTATAAATTAATTTTTTAAAAAAATACTTCAAAAAAATGGTAAAACAGAAAAAGTGATGCGCACTTTAATGGATATGCGGCATAATCAGCAAATATTCAAAGATTAAAAATAAATAAAACAAAAGTTTTGGTGATTTATTAACGTTTATTATATGGTTAAACTGCATAAAACGCTTTTGTATAAAGCACCTTATGAATTTTTAGAAGTTTATTTTAATTATCAAGTGTCAACAAATTGGCGTTTACCTACACATCATCTAATTAAAAAATTTATAGCAATAATTTTTATTTAATATATTTATCAGGATCGAATATTATGATCTAACTCACAAAATTGAATATGGATTATAACTAATACCCCCTTGTATTGATAACCACGCTCTCAATTTGTTAATGCGTTTAACTCATTTTATAACAAATTTCCTCTTGCTGATGGAAAAATTCTCTATCCACATTACCTCTTGTTTGATTTACGCTTAAAACATCTAATTCAAAACAATAAGAGATGAGTATTTGCTATGACTCAAATAAAATTTCGAATGATTGAAGATAATCTTGAACCAGAGTTAGTCACAAAACAAACCATTAACCTTATCAATAGCTGGTTAGCACAGCATCAAATTACTCAAAATGATGTTCAAAAAGCGATGCTGTTTTCACATGTAAAAGCAATGGTTGAGCGGGCAAAAACGTTAGAAAAATTACCTGAAGTTGACCCTGCATTATTTGATGAGCTTTCAGAAGAATCTTTAGCGCTCGCACGCAAAACAGTGAATTTATTTGATAATTTACCGATAGAGGAATCGTATTTATTGGCAATTCATTATGAAGTTGCTAAAGCAAATTAAAAGTTTATTAGACAAGTAAAAAACAATAATTAACAGGAGAAATATTATGGCTGACGTAGTCATTGTTATTGGCGATAGAATGGGAAAAGGGCAAAAAATTGCAGAAGGCATTAATTCTGTAGAGGGGTGTCGTGCAATTGTCATTTCTGGTATGGCAGCAGATATGAAGCTAGGCGATGTAATGAATAGCGAAAATGCCGATTTAGGGCTTTCTTTTTGCGGTAGTGGTGGAGCTGGTGCTATTACGGCACAAAATAAATATGGTTATTCACAACGGCATGGTATGCGATCAATTGAAGAGGGCGAAACAGCCATCAATGATGGGTGTAAAGTTCTCGGTTTTGGCTTTATGGACACAGAAGAGCTAGGGCAACGTGTTGCAAAAGCATTTCTGAAAAAATATCCACGCTCATAAGCGGAAAATCAGCATGAAAAAAAAAGAGCAGATACTTGTAAGAGTTAAAGGTCATGGTGATGCTAAGCAGCAAGCATTTGCTATTGCGTTAAGTCAGGTTCAGAAAGAGGTATTTAAAAATACCAATAATATTATGTTGCGAATTGATCCGATTGATATTCAAGTTGTATCAGCAATAGAAAAGACAACCATAGAACGTTTTTTGTTTGTTTTTTTGCCAAGAAAAAAGACTTTTTATGAAATCACACTTGATGTGTCTGTTAATGTAACTTTTGTTGATTTAAGTGATATTAAATTTCTCACTGAATAACATAATGTGAAAGGGAAGTTATGGAAATCTTAATTATTGCATTTAAGTCTATTATCATCGGTGGACTTTGTGGTTTTGGGGTTGGTGCAGGGGCTGCTCGAATGTTTCATGCGCCAACGTATCAAGGTATGGGAGCGTTTCGTACATTAGGTGAGCTTAACGCGTGTGAAGGTGATCCTGCGGCGCACTTTTCATTTGGTTTAGGGTTCTTTTTTAATGCATGGGCTTCATCAGTTGCTGCCGGCTCTTTCACCCAAGATGTCGATCATCGAATTATTCCAAACTGGGGGGCTGCTTTATTGATGATAAAAAATCGTCATCTTGCTGAAACTTTGCATGATCCTAAAAAAATGGCATTTGCTTGCGCATTTATCGGCGTGATTGTTGTATTGTTTTTAAATACAACTACGTCAGTGATCCCCGATTCGCTAAAAATTACTGCAACTAAAGTACTTGTTCCAGCGGCAAATTTACTGGTTGCAACTGTGATGCCTGTTATTTTTTGGTTAGCTGCATTAGATGCAGGGCGTCGTAGTGGCTTTTGGGGCACGTTATTTGGTGGGCTTGCGCAGTTGATTATGGGCAATGCGGTGCCTGGATTAGTATTAGGTATATTGATTGGAAAAGGCGTAGATGATAGTGGCTGGAATCGTGTGATGAAAATCATGTTAGCGGCTGTCATTATTCTCTTTGTAATAAGTGGATATTTCCGTGGTTTTGATATGAAGATGATTAACTCATTTAGGAATGGTCTATCTTATTGGTGTAAATAAATAGGGAACACATTATGAATACACAAGCAATAATCAATAAAAGTTTTTGGTATGGCGATTGGTCATTCCCTATTATTTGTGGACTGCTATCTGCCGGTATTTTTGCAGGAACGCATACTTTTTATGTGTATGGTATTGGCGCATTTAACGAAATCGCATTCGTTGCCATGCTTAAATCAGGTATGACGACTGGTGATTATGGTGCTGTTGCGGCCTTTGGTGCTAGCTTTTTATTTGCCCGCGTTATTGAAGGTTCATTAGTTGGTATATTGGATATTGGTGGTGCACTACAAACCGGTATTGGACTAGGTGTACCTGCGTTATTACTTGCCGGTGGCTATACATTACCTGTTGAAAACTTTTTTGTTGCATTAATTACTGGTTTAGTATTGGGAATACTAATTGGTTTAATGATTATTTTGATCCGTAAATTTACAGTTAATAGCGGTACAGGTTCAACTTTTGGTGCAGACGTTATGATGGGCGCAGGCAATGCTTCAGGAAGATTCCTTGGTCCAATGATTATTTTATCTGCTATGGTTGCTTCAATTCCTATTGGTATCGGTTCGTTATTGGGAGCATTACTTTTTTATGTATGGAAAAAGCCAATCACAGGTGGGGCTATTTTAGGCGCTATGATTTTTGGTGGTTTGTTCCCAATTCTATAATATTAATTACCCTATATAATTTAATAAATTACATAGGGAGTGGAATAACTTATGTATGATTTAATTATAAAAAATGCCAAACTCATTGATGAATCAGTCACCGATATTGCTATTGAGCAAGGCAAGCTTATTGCGATTGCCAATACTATTACGGGGCAATCTCGACGTGTTTTGGATCTAAAAACTAAACATTATGTTAGTTCAGGATGGATTGATTCTCATACGCATTGTTTTGCTCATTCGCCCATTTATCATGATGAACCAGATTTGATTGGGGTTAAAGCTGGTGTTACCGCTGTTGTGGATGCCGGTAGCGTTGGGGCTATTGATGCTGATGAGTTTTATCAATTAGCTCAGCAAGCTAATACGCATGTTTATTCTTTTTTAAATATTTCTAAAATCGGGCTATTAAGACAAAACGAGCTTGCTGACATACAAAATATTGATATGCCTTTATTTGATGCAACACTAGCTAAGTATCCCGATTTTATTATTGGCATCAAAGTGCGAATGAGTCGTAGTGTGGTGGGTGACAATGGCATCGAACCATTAGTGAAAGCCAAAGAAATACAAAAAAATAGTGGGTTACCTTTGATGATTCATGTTGGTAATAATCCCCCAGAGCTTGATGAAATTGCCAATTTGTTAACTAAAGGTGACATTATTACACATTGTTTTAATGGTAAACCTAATCAGATCTTGGATAAAGAGAATAATCTGCGAGAATCAATCAAACGAGCAATCGAGCGAGGGGTAATTTTGGATATTGGTCATGGCGGTGAAAGTTTCAGTTTTGCCGTGGCAGAACGCGCTAAATGTTTAGGTGTTTATCCTAACACGATCAGTTCTGATATCTATTCTAAAAATCGACTACAAGGTCCCGTTTTTAGTTTGGCCAATGTGATGACAAAGTTTATCTGCCTTGGTTATAGTCGAAAAAGAATTATTGATAGTGTAACACAAAATGCGGCACAGATTTTGCATCTTAAAAATAAAGGCGTTTTATCGGTTGGTTATGATGCGGATTTGACTATTTTTGATATCAAACAGCAGGCTGTTTCGTTATTAGATTCAGAAGGTGGAATTAGGAAAAGTGATGAGCAGTTTATCCCTTTGGCATCGATTGTGGCTGATGCTGCAAAACATTCAATAAGCATTGAAATAACAGAAGAAGGTAGTAAAAATGAGCTCAGAATCTCAAACTGAAAAAGATGTTTACAGTAAATATAACTTAAAAAGGGTAATTAATGCGTCAGGGCGAATGACAATTTTAGGTGTCTCAACGCCAAGACCAGAAGTGATTGACACAGTATTACATGGACTAAATGAATATTTTGAAATTAAAGATCTGGTGGATAAAACGGGACAATATATTGCTAAATTACTCAAAGTCGAAAATGCAGTAGTAGTATCGTGCGCTTCTGCTGGCATTGTACAAGCGGTTGCAGGTTTAATTATCAAAGATGATCGTGAACTGTTATTTAATTTACATTCATCAGACAAATATGTTCCTCGTGAAATTATTGTTCCTAAAGGTCATAACGTTAATTTTGGTGCACCAATTGGTACAATGATTGCTTTAGGTGGTGGGACTATGGTTGAAGCTGGATATGCCAATGAGTGTAAACCTGAGCATATTGAATCACTAATTAATTCAGATACTGCCGCAATTTTATATGTTAAGTCACATCATTGTGTACAAAAAAGTATGTTATCAGTCGCACAAACGGCTGTAATTGCTAAAAAATATAATATTCCATTGATTGTTGATGCAGCAGCGGAAGAAGATTTACAAATTTATTATCAACAAGGTGCTGATTTAGTTATTTATAGTGGAGCTAAAGCCATTGAAGGACCAACTAGTGGTTTAGTCATTGGTCGTCATCAAGCGGTGGAGTGGTTAAAACTACAGTCACAAGGTATTGGCCGCCCTATGAAAGTAGGTAAAGAAGGCATTTTAGGATTAACTCAAGCTATTGAGCTTTATGTTCGCAGCCCCAAACCGGAAACAGGACAACAGATGGTGACTAAAATGACACCATTTATTGAAAGTCTAAATACACTTGATGGCATATCGGCCAAAGTCGTTTGGGATGGAGCAGGACGTGATATTGCGCGCGCAGAAATAGTGTTTGATGCAAGCGTGATAGGTAAAACCGCCATTGAAATGATTGACCTGATGAAACAAGGCGAAATTGCAGTGTACTTTAGAGAATATAAAGCCAATGAAGGCAAAGTCGATGCCGATGTGCGTAGTGTGACATCAGCACAACTTGATATTATTTACAATAAAATTAAAAATATTATTCAAGGAGCAAAATAATGCAACTGAGTCCAAATTATTATAATGAGCGTGTTTGTTTAAATGTACTAGCGAATTCAATAGACAATGCAAAAGCAATTTATGAAGCTGCGCAAACCCATGTGGTTGTGGGTATTTTATCTAAAAACTATTCTGATAATAAAGCAGCGATTGCTGATATGAAAAAATATGCAGCAGCTATTGATAATGCTATCTCTGTGGGACTTGGTGCGGGTGATCCTAATCAATCAACAATGGTTTCAGAGATATCAGCCGTGCTTCAGCCACAACATGTTAATCAAGTGTTTACTGGAGTTGCGGCAAGTCGCGCATTATTAGGTCAAAAAGAAACTATCATTAATGGATTAGTTTCGCCAACGGGGGAAGTAGGTTTAGTGAATATTGCAACTGGTTCTATAAGTTCAAAGTTGCCAGCAGCTATCGTTCCTGTTGAAACCGCAATTGCTTTATTGAAAGATATGGGAGGAAGTTCAATAAAATATTTCCCTATGAGCGGTTTAAAGCATAAAGATGAATTTGAGTATGTGGCTAAATGTTGTGCTGAGCATGATTTCTATCTTGAACCAACAGGCGGTATTGACTTAGACAATTATGAGGCAATCTTAAAAATTGCTTTAGATGCAGGTGTGAAGAGAATTATTCCACATATCTATAGTTCTATCATTGATAAAGCAACAGGTGCAACACGTATCAGTGATGTCAAACAACTGTTAGCTATTACACAAAAACTAGTGGATAAATAATGGCATCTAAAGTGCTTTTTTATTATCGGCGATTAGCGTATTTATTTGATACCATAAAAAACGAAACACTACCTCAACGAGAGCTAGCCAATCGTTTTTCGGTTTCTACTCGCACAATTCGTACCGATATTTCAGCACTTAACGATATTTTAGGTGATTATGGTGCCCAAGTTGATTATACCAAAAATGTTGGTTACCAACTTGTGGTAACTGATCCTATTCGTTATGCCACATTACCTATCACTCAAGTGATTGAACAAGTTCCACGAACTAGTAAAGAAAGAGTTTTGGCTTTATTGATTGCTTTTTTAACTCAATCTAATTCTGTAAAGTTAGATGATATAGCCGGCGAATGGTTTTTAAGCCGTAGTACATTGCAAAATGATATTATTGAAGTTAAACAATATTTAGATAAATATAATTTATTTCTCGAAAATAGACCTTATTATGGCATGCGGCTAATTGGCGAAGAGTCGTCTATACGTGCATGTTTAACCGATATTTTATGGCAACGCTATATGGCTGAAGATCTCATTACAGTTAATAGATTGCGCAAAACGATTTTAAATAATATTGATTTAGAGTATCTTGAAAAAATTCTTCGAAATCAACTTGAACGTTTTGAATTAAAATTGAGTGCAGAAGGGCGAGGGTATTTACTTTATAGTTGTGCTGTTTCAATTACACGAATTACCCAAGGGCATGAGTTACTTGAGTATCAAGTTGATAAAATTAATACCACTGTTATCAGCGCAGTGAGTGAAATATCTGAAGATATTTCCTATTTTTTAGGTGGCGTGCTTTCTGATGCGGAATTTAATTATTTATGTGCTCAGATTTATTCTCGCACTATTATGGATTCGCCAAATCAGTCAAAAAGCTTGGCATTGATTAATCATATATTATCTTATATTAATAATACTTATCATTATAATTTATGGGAAGATAAAAAGTTACGTCAAGATATATTAATTCATATTTCATCAATGTTGTCGCGAATTAAATATCAAATCCGCACAACGAATCCTTTATTACGGGAGATAAAACAATATTATCCTTTTGCTTATGATATTACGTTATCTGCGCTTACTAACACTGAACAATATACTGAATCCAAAATGACGGAAGACGAAATTAGTTATTTAGCTGTACATATTGGTGTAGCCTTAGAGCGTAATTATAGTGCAGGACATGAAAGATATGCACAAATTTTACTTGTAAGTGAACTTGGTAATGCAGCTTTGCGTATGATTGAATCAAAAATTAAACGGGATTTTCCACATATTAAAATAAATCGAATCCTTTCTTATAGAGAATACGAGCAACTGGCAAATATTAAAGAAGATTTTGTTGTTTCAACCATTCGTTTAACAGAAAAAAATAAGCAAATAGTTAAAATTTCACCATTTCCGACGCCTTATCAGCTTGAACAATTGGGGCGGTTGGCAATGATTGATAGAACAATGCCTTATATTATTGAGCATTTTTTTAATGAAAAGTTTTTTTTCATTATTGAACAATCAATGACACAAAAAGACCTTTTAAAAAATGTTTGTAAAAAACTTAAGCAAGCGGGGTATGTAGATGTAGATTTCTATCCGTCAGTCATTGAACGAGAGTCAATAGTGTCCACACTATTAGGTGAAAATATTGCTATTCCCCACTCTGTCGGGTTGCTGGCTAAAAAAACCATAGTAACGACTATATTAGCTCCACAAGGTATCGTATGGGATAAGAATAAAATTGCTCATGTTATTTTTTTATTGGCAATCAGTAAAGATGAATATGAAAATGCAATGCGCATTTATAATTTATTTGTAAACTTTGTCAAAGAAAGATCAACTAAGCGTTTATTAGATAGCAAAACGTTTGATGATTTTTGTGCAATCGTTAAAGATAGCTTTGGTCGACTGCCATAATTGGTAGATAAGCATATTTATTGTTTTTAGACGTAAATCTTATTTTTACCGAAACTTTTTTACAAAAGTAAAAAAATATTCAGAATGAATATTAAGGTAATAATCAATGAGTAAAACGAATTATCTTGTTTGTGCCCATTGACGAAATCATGATTTAAAGGTAATATGCGCGCCTTACGGCATTGTGTAGTTTTTAGCTACACTACATAAATTTTTAAGGTAGCATGCATATTTTATGCAAAATAAATTGCCATTAACAATTGATCCAATTAAAGCGGCACAAAAAAGGCTTGATTATATTGGATATTATCCAGCTAAAAGTGTAACAAGGGTTGAAAGTCCGCAAAGTGATCTAGAGTGCAGCTTGTCTTTTGAATTTGATGAGCAACGGCTTTGTATTATTACAATTGATGCAAAAATGACGTTAGAACAAGTTTGTCAACGTTGTTTTAAACCTTTTATCACTGAAGTTCATGTGATGAATAAATTTAGTCCTGTTAAGAGCGATGCTCAAGCAGAGGCGCTACCGGAACATTATGAACCCGTTTTAATCAACGAGTTTGGCGAAGTAGATATATTAGCGTTACTTGAGGACGAAATTATTCTTTCGTTGCCAATTGCGCCGGTACATGATAGTAAACACTGCGAAGTGTCAGAGGCTGATATGGTATTTGGTGACATTCCAAGTGAGAATGAAAAACCGAATCCATTTGCAATTTTAGTTAGTTTAAAGAATAAGGGGTAAATCCATGGCTGTTCAACAGAATCGTAAAACTCGTGCAAAACGTGGTATGCGTCGTTCTCATGATGCATTAACTGTTGCTAATATCTCAGTTGATGAATCAGGTAAAACACATTTACGTCATCATGTAACCGCAGATGGTTATTATCGTGGTCGTAAAGTGATTTCTAAATAATTATTACCTAATTAGAAATCCTCAGGTGACATTTTGGATAATCTAACCATTGCGTTAGATGCTATGAGCGGGGACTTCGGTCCTCGTGTTGTTGTTCCTGCTACAATACAAGCGCTAAATTGTTATCCAAACCTTTCTATTTTTCTGGTGGGCGATCCAGCAGAAATTAGTCTTTTTTTGTCAAAAGAAAATGTAAAACTTGTCTCTCAATATCAGCAAAAGGGGCGGTTAATTTTGACCGAATCGACTACCGTTATAGCTAATGATATGAAGCCTGCTTATGCGATTCGCCATAGTCAAGGGTCATCAATGAGAATAGCGCTTGAACTGGTTAAAGATAACAAGGCTCAAGCCTGTGTAAGTGCTGGCAATACTGGCGCATTGATGGGGTTGTCTAAACTTTTATTGCACTCTTTAACCGGCATTGATCGCCCTGCCTTAGTTGCCACTATTCCTGCATTAAATAATCAAAGTACGGTGGTGCTGGATTTAGGTGCTAATGCTGAATGTGATAGTGATATGCTAGTACAATTTGCCATAATGGGTGAAATATTAGCTAAAACAGTACTAAAAATTGAAACGCCTCGGGTTGCCTTACTTAATATAGGTGAAGAAGACATCAAAGGATTGGATAAAATACGTGCAGCTGCTTCTATTTTAAAATCAAATGATCAGATTAATTATATCGGCTATTTAGAAGGTAATGAGCTTCTAACCGGAAAAACAGATGTATTAGTATGTGATGGCTTTGTTGGCAATGTGACGTTAAAAACAGTCGAAGGCTTAGTTAAAATTTTCATGTCTTCATTTAAGTTGTCCCTTGGTAATAATTCATTATTAATGAAACTATTAAGTAAATGGTTACAGAGAAAGTTCTCAAAAAATTTTGGTTATTTGGAACCTGGACGATATAATGGTGCTTGTTTGCTTGGACTTCGAAGTATTGTGATCAAAAGTCATGGTAGTGCCAATCAAAAATCATTTTTTGCAGCAATTGAACAAGCTATTTTGGCTATACAAACAAATATACCTGAGAAGATAGCAATGAGCCTTTCTTCCGCACTACCCAAGAGCGAATAATTAGATGTATACAAAGATATTAGGAACTGGAAGTTATCTTCCAAAACAGATAAGAACTAATGCAGATCTTGAAAAAATGGTCGATACTAGTGATGAATGGATCACAACACGTACTGGTATCAAAGAAAGACGGATTGCAGAGCTAAATGAAACTGTAACGAGTATGGCTTATGAAGCTGCTATAAATGCAATTGAAATGGCCAATATCGCTAAAGAAGAAATTGGTATGATTATTGTTGCAACGGCAACTTCGGCCAATGCATTTCCAAGTTCAGCAACAGAATTACAAGCGAAATTAGGTATTAGTGATGTTGTTGCATTCGATGTATCTGCCGCTTGCTCTGGATTTGTTTATGCGCTTGATATTGCCGATAAATATATTAAAAGTGGTACAATTAAGAATGCCTTAGTTGTTGGTTCAGACATGTTAACTCGTGGTGTTGATCCAAATGACCGAGGGACTATTATCATTTTTGGTGATGGTGCAGGAGCGGTTGTTGTTGGTGCATCAGAAGAGCCGGGTATTATTGCTTCACATCTTCATGCTGATGGTCGTTATGGTGACTTATTAAAATATCCATATGTTGATCGCCGTGATATAAATGATCCAGTTTACATGACCATGCATGGCAATGAAGTGTTTAAAGTGGCGGTTAAAGAGCTTTCAAATTTGGTTGATGAACTTTTAACTGAGAATGCGTTTAACAAAGCTGATTTAGATTGGTTAGTACCACATCAAGCTAATTTAAGAATTATTTCAGCAACTGCAAAACGCCTAGATATGGATATGAGTAAGGTCATTGTCACATTGGATAAGCAGGGTAACACCTCTGCCGCTTCTGTGCCTTGTGCTTTAGATGCTGGCGTGCGAGATGGTCGAATTCAACGGGGTCACCTAATTTTATTAGAAGCCTTTGGCGGTGGATTTGTTTGGGGTTCTGCGCTAGTTAGATTTTAGTTTACAATGTATTTTTAATGATCAAGGATTTAAATAATGACCAAATTTGCAATGGTATTTCCAGGACAAGGCTCACAAGCTGTCGGCATGTTAAAAGATTTTGCTGATGATTTCTCGATTGTGAAATCCACATTTGATGAAGCTTCTGAAATGCTTGCTTATGATTTGTGGGATTTAGTACAAAAAGGTCCAACAGAAGAGTTAAATAAAACTTGGCAAACGCAACCAGCGCTACTTGCTTCATCTGTTGCAATATTTAGAGTGTGGCAAAGTGTTAATGGTGCTCAACCTGATTTTATGGCAGGTCATAGTTTGGGTGAATATTCGGCATTAGTTTGCGCTGGTGTGATTGATTTCAAAGATGCAATTAAATTGGTTGAATTACGTGGAAAGCTGATGCAAGAAGCAGTACCAAGTGGTACGGGGGCAATGTATGCCATTATTGGATTGGATAACGCATCCATTAGCAAAGCATGTGAACAAGCAGCACAAGATCAAATAGTTGCTCCTGTAAATTTTAATTCTCCGGGGCAAGTTGTTATTGCAGGTAATAAAGAAGCCGTTGAACGTGCTGGCGCATTATGTAAAGAAGCTGGTGCAAAACGTGCATTACCACTTGCTGTCAGTGTGCCATCACACTGCGCATTGATGAAACCAGCTGCTGATAAATTAGCAACGACGTTAAACGAGATATCATTTAGCACGCCAAAGTTTGCGGTTATTAATAATGTCGATGTTAAAGTTGAAACATCAGCAGAAAAAATCAAAACGGCATTGATTTCTCAGCTTTATAGCCCTGTACGTTGGACAGAAACTGTTGAATATATAGCAAAACAAGATGTAACACTTTTAGTTGAAATGGGGCCAGGTAAGGTGTTAACAGGCTTAACTAAACGTATTGTAGATACACTTTCTGGTTTGGCAGTTAATGATAAAGCATCATTAGAAATGGCATTAGAAAACACAAAGTAAAGGATAAAAGAGGTAGTTATGAATCTATCAGGAAAAATTGCTTTAGTTACCGGTGCAAGTCGAGGAATTGGTAAAGCAATAGCAGAAAAATTAGTTTCATGTGGTGCAACGGTTATAGGTACAGCCACAACTGAAAAAGGTGCTGAAGCGATTGGCCAATACTTAGGAAAAAATGGAAAAGGCTTTACTTTAAATGTAACAGATGAAACATCAATTGAATCTGTGATTAGTGCAATAAAAGCTGAATTTGGTGATATTGACATTCTAGTCAATAACGCAGGTATTACGCGTGATAATTTATTAATGCGAATGAAAGAAGATGAATGGCAAGATATTTTAGATACTAATTTAACATCCGTTTTTCGTTTATCTAAAGCATTAATGCGTGCAATGATGAAAAAACGCTATGGCAGAATTGTTACTATTGGCTCAGTAGTTGGTACAATGGGGAATGCCGGCCAAGCTAACTATGCGGCTGCGAAAGCAGGATTAATTGGTTTTAGTAAATCATTAGCTCGCGAAGTGGCATCTCGTGGTATTACGGTTAATGTTGTTGCACCTGGTTTTATTGCAACTGATATGACTGATGCATTGACTGAGGAACAAAAAGCGTTAACATTAGCGCAAGTTCCTGCAGGGCGTTTAGGTGAGCCAACAGAAATCGCTAATGCGGTTGCCTTTTTGGTTTCAGATGAAGCATCTTACATTACTGGTGAAACTTTACATGTCAATGGTGGCATGTATATGGTGTAATTGGCTAGAATAGTGTAAAATGGGTCAACACTTTGATGTTTTGAATAAGAAATAAGCAATTGGGTTGAAAAATGATTGGCATCTTTTTCAACATTTTATAAACTTACATTCACCGCCACTTTCGGCGATTTTTATAGGAAAAAAAAGAGTATGAGCACTATTGAAGAGCGAGTTAAGAAAATTATTGTTGAGCAACTTGGTGTAAAAGAGGAAGAAGTTAAAAACGAATCTTCTTTCATTGAAGATCTTGGCGCTGACTCTCTTGATACGGTTGAATTAGTTATGGCTTTAGAAGAAGAATTTGATACTGAAATTCCTGATGAAGAAGCTGAAAAAATTACAACTGTTCAATCAGCAATCGATTATATTACTGCAAATCAATAAGGTTAGCAGAGTTTTCATAATAGGCGGTCAAATGATCGCCTAGTTTGTATTTGTGTTTATAATTTTTAAACTAAAGAAAACTTGATATAAATCCTTAGAAAACTCGAAATAAAATTTTCAATGATTCAAATTTCATTTCAATCCTTTCCTGGAGGACAATGTGTCTAAACGCAGAGTTGTTGTTACTGGAATGGGCATGATATCTCCTGTAGGTAATACAGTTGAATCCACTTGGCAAGCTTTATTAGCTGGACAAAGTGGCGTTGAACTCATAGAGCACTTTGATACTGCCCCTTTCGCAACGCGCTTCGCAGCGATGGTTAAAAACTTTAATGGCGAAGATTATAATATTTCACGCAAAGATGCGCGTAAAATGGATTATTTTATCCAATATGGTATCGCTGCTGGTATGCAAGCAATGCAAGATGCTGGCATTGAGATCACGGAAGAAAACGCAAAACGTATTGGCTGTGCTATAGGTTCAGGTATTGGTGGACTTGGATTGATTGAAGAGAACCACAGTGCATTAGTCAATGGTGGACCGCGTAAAATCAGTCCTTTTTTTGTACCATCAACAATTGTTAATATGATTGCTGGTCATTTATCCATTATTTATGGATTAAAAGGGCCAAGTATTACTATAGCAACAGCATGTTCTTCTGGTGTGCACAATATTGGTCATGCTGCACGTATGATTGCTTATGGTGATGCAGATGCGATGTTAGCTGGTGGGGGAGAAAAAGCTAGTACTCCACTTGGTATTGGTGGTTTTGGTGCTGCTCGTGCATTATCGACCAATAATGATGATCCTAAAGGTGCAAGTCGTCCATGGGATAAAGATCGTGATGGTTTTGTGCTTGGTGATGGTGCTGGTATTATGTTCTTAGAAGAATATGAACACGCCAAAAAGCGAGGAGCTAAAATCTATGCTGAACTGGTTGGATTTGGTATGAGTGGTGATGCTTATCATATGACTTCACCTCCAGCTGATGGCAGTGGTGCGGCTTTAGCAATGCAATGTGCACTGCGTGATGCAGGCATTAACCATGAGCAGGTTGGCTATATCAATGCTCATGGTACATCGACACCCGCTGGCGATAAAGCTGAAACTGAAGCCGTAAAAAGTATTTTTAAAGAAAATGCCAACAAAGTTATGGTTAGTTCAACTAAATCAATGATAGGTCATTTATTGGGTGCTGCTGGAGCGGTTGAATCTATTTTCACTGTACTTGCACTGCGTGATCAAGCTGTGCCACCAACAATTAACCTTGATAATCCTGATGAGGGTTGTGATCTTGATTATGTTCCGCATACAGCACGTCAAGTTAAGAATTTAGAATACGCACTTTGTAATTCTTTTGGTTTTGGTGGAACCAATGGTTCAGTATTATTTAAGAAAATCTAATTTCTTGTTATCCGCCGATAATATCTATTGGCGGAATATCTTTAATAAATGGTTTTTCACTTATAAATCTTATCATGAAAAGAACCTTTATCTTTTCTCAGTTTGAACTAACAATTAAAGAGAATAAGAATATCCCTCTTGCTTGTGTTATAATTTCATAATAACTTTATAGCTTCACTTCTGGTAATTATGGCGGAACCTAAATTTATTCATCTTCATTTGCATAGTGATTTCTCGATGGTTGATGGAATTGCGAAAGTTGGCACATTAGTAAATGAAGTGAGCAAGTTACAGATGCCGGCTTTTGCGATCACAGATTTTACTAATCTTTGTGGATTAGTTAAGTTTTATGGTTCAGCAATGTCAAAAGGTATTAAACCGATCATTGGTGCAGATCTTGCTATTAGAAGTTCTCAAATGCCTGATGATATTTATCGTTTAACTCTTTTAGCAGCTAATAATCAAGGATATCAAAATCTTACTTTGTTGATTTCTAAAGCTTATCAGCGAGGATATGTCGGTGATTTGCCAGTTGTTGATAATGACTGGCTAATTGAGCATCGAGCTGGATTAATTGTATTAGCAGGGCGAGAAAGTGATATTGGGATCGGTATTGTTCGTAATAATCAAATAATCGTTGATAATGCTATTAATTTTTATCTTGAAAATTTTGGTGAGCATTTTTATTTTGAATTAGTACGCACTAAACGAACCAATGAAGAGCTATTTATTCATCGAGCTGTGAATTTGGCTGAACAATATTCGTTACCCGTTGTTGCAACTAATGATGTTCGATTTTTGAAATCTTCTGATTTTGATGCTCACGAGATTCGTGTCGCTATTCATGATGGTAATACGCTAGAAGATCCTTCTAGACCTAAAAACTATTCGGCAGAGCAATATCTACGTTCAGAACAGGAAATGTGCGAACTATTTTCTGATATTCCTGAAGCACTGGAAAATAGTGTTGAAATAGCTAAACGCTGTAATGTTTCTATCCGATTAGGCGAATATTTTTTACCTAAATTTCCAACCGGAGATATGTCTACTGAAGACTTTTTAGTGCATAAATCACGTGAAGGGTTAGAAGAAAGGCTAGCGTTTTTATTTCCCGATCCAGCAATTAGAAAGCAAAGACGACCAGAATATGACGAGCGCTTAGAAACCGAATTAACAGTAATTAACCAAATGGGTTTTCCTGGTTACTTTCTGATTGTCATGGAGTTTATACAATGGTCAAAAGATAATGATATTCCAGTAGGGCCAGGGCGAGGCTCTGGTGCTGGCTCGCTAGTTGCGTATGCTTTGAAAATTACCGATTTGGATCCACTTGAGTTTGATTTACTTTTTGAACGTTTTTTAAATCCAGAACGTGTTTCAATGCCAGACTTTGATGTTGATTTCTGTATGGAAAAACGCGATCTGGTTATTGATCATGTCGCTGATATGTATGGACGAGATGCGGTTTCTCAAATTATAACCTTTGGTACCATGGCAGCTAAAGCAGTAATCCGAGATGTTGGAAGAGTGCTTGGGCATCCTTATGGGTTTGTCGATCGTATTTCAAAATTAATACCTTTAGATCCAGGTATGACATTAGCCAAAGCTTTTGAAATTGAGCCTCAGTTACAAGAGTTATATGATAATAATGAAGAAGTCAAATCATTAATCGACATCGCACGGCAATTGGAAGGTGTAACCCGAAATGCTGGTAAGCATGCCGGTGGTGTTGTGATCTCACCAACTAAGATTACTGATTTTTCACCAATTTATTGTGATCCAGAAGGCCATCATCCAGTTACTCAATTTGATAAAAATGATGTGGAATATGCAGGTCTTGTGAAATTTGACTTTCTAGGCTTACGGACATTAACCATTATTGATTGGGCAATCAAAATGATTAATGAACGTCAGCTGCGAGAGGGTAAAGAAAAAGTAGATATTACTCGAATTCCTTTAGATGATGAAAAATCTTTCGAATTATTATTAAAAGCTGAAACTACAGCGGTGTTCCAACTTGAATCCCGTGGCATGAAAGATTTAATAAGACGTTTAAAGCCTGACTGTTTTGAGGATATGATCGCTTTAGTCGCATTATTCCGTCCAGGTCCCCTACAATCAGGTATGGTCGACAATTTTATTGACCGAAAACACGGACGAGAAGAGGTTTCTTACCCTGATATTAAGTACCAACACGACTCATTAAAACCTATTTTAGAACCCACTTATGGTATTATTTTATATCAAGAACAAGTTATGCAAATCGCACAGACTCTTTCAGGTTATACACTGGGAGGTGCTGATTTATTGCGCCGAGCTATGGGTAAGAAAAAACCTGAAGAGATGGCAAAGCAACGTTCTATTTTTAAAGAAGGTGCTGAAAAACAAGGCGTTGATGGTGAGCTGTCGATGCGAATATTTGATTTGGTTGAAAAATTTGCCGGATATGGTTTTAATAAATCTCACTCGGCAGCTTATGCACTTGTTTCTTATCAAACTTTATGGTTAAAAACTCACTATCCTGCCGAATTTATGGCTGCGGTTATGACTGCCGATATGGATAATACTGATAAAATTGTTGGTTTGGTTGATGAATGTTTACGGATGGGGTTAAAAGTCAATCCTCCTGATATCAATAGTGGCCTGTATCACTTTCATGTAAATGATAAAGGTGAGATTGTTTACGGTATTGGAGCTATAAAAGGTGTCGGTGAAGGGCCTATTGAGGCAATTGTTGAAGCACGTAACAGTGGGGGATATTTCAAAAATATTTTCGAACTTTGTGCTCGAACTGATATGAAGAAGATCAATCGTCGAGTACTTGAAAAACTCACTATGGCAGGAGCTTTTGATAAATTAGGACCGCATCGAGCGGCTATATTGCATAGCATTAATGATGCAATGCAAGCGGCAGATCAATATGCTAAAGCGCAAGATATTGGTCAAGAAGATATGTTTGGTGTTTTGGCGGAAGAGCCTGAACAAGTTGAGCATGCTTATGCTGCAGTTCCCGAATTACCCGATCAAGTTTTGCTTGATGGCGAACGTGAAGCGTTAGGACTTTATTTAACGGGGCATCCAGTAACACAATATTTAAAAGAATTAAACCGTTATACCGGAGGACTGAGAATTAGTGAAGCTTCTCCAACGGGTTGGGGTAAGATGGTTACTTTTGCTGGTATTGTTACTGATGCTCGGGTTCGCATTACTAAAAAAGGTAAAAAAATCGGTTTGTTCACCTTGGACGATCGTTCTGGGCGTATTGACGGTATGCTTTTTGCGGAGTCTTTAGATAATTTCGGGCATTTACTTGTAAAAGATAAGATCTTAATTGTTACCGGTCAAGTTAGTAATGATGATTTTAATGGTGGTTTTAAAATATCAGTGCGCGATATTGCTGATCTAAAAGATGCTCGAGCTAAATATGTAAAAGGATTGTCGATTACTTTAACTGAAAGCGAAACAAATCAAGCAATATTGCAGCGTTTACAACAATTGTTTGAACCTTATCGGCATGGCAGTGTGCCAGTTAACTTATATTATCATCGAGATGATTTAGTTGTTAGGATTCAATTTGGCACGACATGGAGGATCATTCCTGAAGATGCTTTGATAGTTGAGTTAAAGACATTACTTGGTATTGACCGTATTGAATTTGATTTTGAATAATTTAAATAAACTTATGAATAGCAGTTTGATTATTAACATTGGTGAATAAAAAAACTGCTTCTATTAAGTTTATGTAGCTAAATTTTGGAAAAGTTGAAGCCTATTAATATAAATATAGGTGACTTCAATGAGTATTACATAGTAGAATTGGTTTAATTTTATCTTCAGAATTAGTCAGTATACTATTGAATAGTGTATTTTTTAAAGTACCGAATGAATTAAGAGGCAATTACAAACGTTATGAACAATTTTTTGGAATTTGAAAAGCCGATCGCGGAATTAGAAGCAAAAATTAATTCCTTAAAGAATATTGATTCACAACAAGTTGAATTAGATATTAATTTAGATAAAGAGATTAAGCAATTACATAAAAAAAGCCGTGAATTAACAAAAAAAATATTTGCTAATTTAACCCCTTGGGAAATTGCACAACTAGCTAGACATCCAAATCGTCCTTATACATTGGATTATATAAAAGAAATTTTTACTGATTTTGATGAATTAGCCGGTGATAGGGCTTATGCTGATGATAAAGCAATTGTTGGTGGCATTGCACGTATCGATGGGCGGACAGTGGTAGTTATTGGTCATCAAAAAGGTCGTGAAACTAAACAGAAGATTTATCGAAACTTTGGTATGCCAGCCCCAGAGGGTTATCGTAAAGCTTTACGGTTAATGCAATTAGCCGAACGTTTTAAATTACCAATTATCACTTTTATTGATACTCCTGGGGCGTATCCTGGTATTGGTGCTGAAGAACGGGGTCAAGCAGAAGCTATTGCACGTAATTTAAGAGAAATGTCACGCCTTAAAGTGCCCACCATTTGTACAGTCATTGGTGAAGGTGGATCTGGGGGAGCACTAGCGATTGGTGTAGCAGATAAAGTAAACATGCTTCAATATAGTACTTATTCTGTGATCTCACCAGAAGGCTGTGCTTCTATTTTGTGGAAAAGTGCTGATAAAGCTCCTGTTGCTGCTGAAGCCATGAATATGACAGCAGATAATTTATTAAAGTTAAATTTGATTGATTCAATCGTGCCTGAGCCACTTGGTGGGGCTCACCGAGATTATACCGCTATATCTGTTTCACTCAAAACCCAGCTACTTAGTGATCTTGATGAACTTGAAAGTATGGATTTATCTGTATTACTAGAAAGAAGATTTCAACGTTTGATGAACTATGGTTATGTAAGATAATTTAAATCAGGGACAGTATAATGAAAAAATCGACAGGATTACTTCGTATCTTTAATGCGACGAAATACTCTTTAAAAGGTTTAAAATCAGCCATTAAACATGAGGCTGCATTTCGTCAAGAGTTAATTGTATTGGGTTTGGCTTATGTCATTGTAATGCTGGTTGATTTTTCTATTTATGAACGCATCTTATTACTTGGTTCGATCGGTGTTGTGATGATCACCGAGTTAATTAATAGTGCAATTGAGTGTGTTGTTGATCGTATCGGCCATGAAAGACATGAGCTATCTGGCCGAGCGAAGGATTATGGTTCAGCAGCTGTATTTTTATCGTTATTATTGACTGTGATCTTATGGATTTATTTATTTTCTTGTCACTTTTTTCCGTGATTTTTTATTGAAACATATACTTTCCTGAAAGTTTTTGACAATAGATAACTAATAAAACTATTCAGAAACGAGTTCTTTAATAATAAAACTTCCAGTCTTTTCACTATCTAACGTTGTTTTTAGCCATGGCATAACTATACTCATTTGTTCATGTAATTTCCATGGTGGGTTAATTACTATCATCCCTGATGCGGTCATGCCTTTTTGGTTATTGTCTGGTTTTATTGCTAGCTCAAACTGTGAAATTCGTTTAATACCTAAATTCACAATGCCATCAATCATTTTTTGCGTTTGACTACGAGATACTACAGGATACCAAATTAAATAGATACCAGTAGCAAAACGCTTATAGGCTTCAAACAGTGCTGTAGGTATTCTTTGATAATCGTCTTTTATTTCATAGGAAGGATCGATCAATATTATCCCACGGCGTGAATTTGGTGGTAACTTCGATTTTAATTGAGAAAAGCCATCTTCACGTAATACTCTTGTTCGTTTATCTTTATTAAATTCTTGTTTTAATAAAGGATAATCGGTTGGATGTAATTCGGTGAGATTGAGCTTGTCTTGCTCACGTAATAATTGCTTAGCAATTAATGGTGAGCCAGGATAATATTTTAATTCATCAAAAGGATTATATCGTCTTAGTACCGATATATAGGTATTGAGCAATTGAGGGATATTTGATTGTTGCCAAATCAAATTAATTCCTAATAAATATTCACCTGTTTTTGCAGCATGTTCACTCTTTAATAGGTATCGGCCAGCGCCTGAATGTGTATCTAAATATAAAAAAGGTTTTTCTTTTTCTTTTAATGATTCAATACAGAATGTTAAAACAACATGTTTTAATACATCCGCATGATTACCAGCATGATAACTATGACGATAGCTTAACATTATAAATTCTCCTTCTTTTGTTCATTTTTTTGCATATAAAAGGTCGTTAAAGCTAAACAAAGAAGGCAGGGGATTTCCATTAATTCTTCTATTAAATCTTTTCGATCCCTTGTTATAACTAATAATTCATGGCCAATGCGGCGGTGTTCTGCAATATCAGCTATACCCAAGAATAAAAAAGCTAAAAATATATGCCAAACTGGAATTTTTTCGAATTTGTAGCGACGAACAATTTCTCGGCGAATTGTAGGTAAAAATATACTGAGTATTGGAAGTGCTATTAAAAAACTAGCAATAATTTTATAGTAAAAACGCGGTACTTCAGGAAAAAAGTCTCGCCCCCAACTAATTCCCCGACCAAAAAGCATCAACCACCAAAATATTGTCCAAATCCAAAATTTATATAGCTCTGAATGTTCAGCTATTTTTTTTGCATAACAATAGGTATAGCAGCACATAAATAATAAAAAGAGTGATTGAACATGTTCAATAAGAGTAACGGTAAGTCCATTATATAAAGGTATAAAGAAATTACCTATAATATAAAGAATAATACCAAGAATAACAATCGATAAGGAACTTTTGTAAAAATGGAAATCTAATTTACACATATAATATTTTAATATTAATTAGCACGTTTAAGTTTGAGTATAGTACCGCATTTACGACATAAATAACTAGCTTTATTATTTTGAATTTTATTGTGTCTTATAGATGTTAGGTGATGTTGTTGACACTTGCAGTTGTATAAATAAGTATTGCGTTGAACTGTAAAATGATGAGTTGTAGTTGGGATTTTGCCTAATATTTTGGACATAATATATTGCCATTGTTTACCGTGTGGCTTTACTTTTCCAAATTCCTTAAAAACAATTAGATGTGCCAATTCATGAGGTACAACTTCCTCAATAAAATGTGTACCATTTTCTAACAACATTATTGAATTAAGTTGAATTTCCCAACGTATTAAAAAGGCACTACCTGCAATGCTACCTTTGGGCTTATAGACAATTTTAGGTTCTTTATATTGAGTATGTAGAAGTTGATTGGCTTGTATTAAGTGAGTTCTTAAACAAGCCATTACCTGATTATGTAAATAAATTGGGATGCGTTTATAATCCTGCTGCATCTCGAAGTAGTGCTGCTTTATCGGTTTTTTCCCAAGGGAAGATATCTCGCCCAAAATGACCATAACTTGCAGTTTGTTGGTAAATTGGCTGAATGAGGTCAAGCATCTGAATCAATCCATAAGGTCTTAAGTCAAAAAATTCTTTGATAAGTGAAACAATTTTATGGTGCTCGATTTTTTCAGTGCCAAAAGTATTAATATAAATTGATGTAGGATTGGCAATACCAATTGCATAAGATATCTGTAATTCACATCTGTCAGCAAGTCCAGCCGCAACAATATTTTTGGCAACATAGCGTGCAGCATAAGCTGCTGAACGGTCAACTTTTGACGGATCTTTTCCTGAAAAAGCACCACCGCCATGATGTGCGGCTCCGCCATAAGTATCTACAATAATTTTGCGGCCAGTTAACCCACAATCTCCCATTGGACCGCCAATAACGAAGCGTCCAGTTGGATTAATAAAGTATTTTGTCCTTGAAGTTAACCATTCGGTTGGTAATGTAGGTTTAATGATTTCTTCCATAACAGCTTCATGTAATGCTTTTTGTTCAATGGCTTCTGAATGCTGTGTAGATAAAACGATAGTATCAACCCCTTTTATTTGACCGTCTTGGTAAATTAATGTGACTTGGCTTTTTGCATCGGGCCTTAACCAAGGAAGTGTGCCATTTTTTCTGACTTCCGCTTGGCGGCGCATTAAATCATGAGCATAACTTATGGCTGCAGGCATAAAATTTGGCATTTCATTGGTCGCATAACCAAACATAATGCCTTGGTCGCCCGCCCCTTGTTCTAGTGGATCTTTTCTATCGACACCTTGATTGATGTCAGGAGATTGTTTGCCAATAGCATTCAGCACCGCACATGAATTTGCATCAAATCCCATTTCAGAACTGGTATAACCAATATCATTAATGGTTTTTCGAGTTAATTCCTCAATATCTACCCAAGCTGAAGTCGTGATTTCACCACCAACTAAAGCCATACCCGTTTTTACATATGTTTCACAAGCAACACGCGCTTTTGGGTCTTGCTTTAATATTGCATCAAGTACGGCATCAGATATTTGATCGGCAATTTTATCTGGATGACCTTCTGAAACAGATTCTGAAGTAAATAAAAATTCTGACATGGATACTTTCCTTAAATTAATTTTGCATAATGATTGAAATATAAAATTCAACTTTAATGTATTTATTTTAGCAGTTTTACCATCTAGACGTCTAGCTTATAATTTATCGAAAAAAATGCAGCATTGTGGTTTAGCTAAAATTACTTGCTTTAATTTTTAATCAATTTACGATATTGCGCGTTTCTAATTTATTATTTAATAACCTATAGCTAAAAATGAGCATCACAAAACAATTTCCTTCAGTTTTAGTATTTGATTCAGGTATTGGTGGTTTATCTGTTTATAATGAAATCTATAATAAAATACCTAATGTACATTATATTTATGCATTCGATAATGAAATGTTTCCTTATGGAGATAAATCGTCAGAATTGTTAATTAATAGAGTAAATTCGGTCATTGAAGCTGTTACTCAATTTTACTCAATTGATTTAGCGGTCATTGCCTGTAATACTGCTAGCACTATCTGTTTGCCTAGTTTGCGCTCTAAATTTTCGTTTCCTATCATTGGTGTTGTACCTGCGATTAAACCAGCTAGTTTGCTTACTAAAAATAAATGTATAGGGTTATTAGCAACCAAAGCTACAATTAAAAGAACGTATATAATAGATTTAATCCGGCAATTTGCAACGCATTGTACTGTTCAGTTGTTAGGCCTCTCAGAATTAGCACTTATAGCCGAAAATAAATTACAAGGTGGTACTGTAGATATGCAACAACTGAAAGAATTAATGCAACCTTGGCTTGAATTACAAACAATCCCCGATACAATAGTGCTTGGTTGTACGCATTATCCTTTTATTAAAAAAGAATTACAGATGATTTTTCCTCAAGCTACCTTTATAGATTCAGGCAATGCGATTGCAACAAGAGTTTATAATTTGTTAAATGATAAATACGTTCTGAATCAAAAACCTTTATCTGCATCTGAAAATATTGTACTGAGTACCAACTATAATCAGTCTGTAGAAAAATTGATTAAAAAATTATCTGATTATAATCTTAATAAATATCATACTATTAAAGTTTCTGATGTTTGAATATTGCGCTAACGAATAAATATTTAATCTTTTTTGCTTGCTAAAAAAAAAGAAGCCTCTATAATGCGCATCCACTGACACGCAGTCAGCGACAAGCAGGCGGTGAGTGAGTTAAAAATAAGATCGAAAATTTGAAAAAAGATCTTGACGAATAAAAAAGTGTAGCGTAATATACGCAGCCCTTG